>CALCGM010000363.1 GCA_937900985.1 uncultured Planctomycetaceae bacterium
CAGCCCATCGGCCCGCAGATCCGCCGCCGCATCGGCCCGGTAGCGGAGCTGATCTCGGGGGGCAGGCTCGACGATTTCTTCCAGCCGGAGGGCCGCATACCGCCGCTCGATGAGGGGTGAGGCATCCAGGGCAGCCACCAGGGCGGTATCGGCTCCCGCCGCCAGCTGCCCGTCGGAAAAACCGATCGCCAGCTGAAACACCCGCTCGCCCGCATCCTCCCCCATGCTCGCTGTCAGCGCCTGCTTCAGCCGCGTTGCGGAATGGACGCCACGCGCCAGAGCCAGCGGGACGGTTTCCGCCTCAAAACCCCGCCAGCGACGCTCTCCCTGCCGCCGTCCGGCTTCCTCGTCAGCGAGCACCGCGACGGCAGCGGCATAGTCGCCCACAAGCGCAAGCGTGCCAGCGGCCAGCTCTCGGTGTTCGATGCGGCGGGAGGAGGCAAGCTGGCGGGCGGCCGCCACGACGTCACCCTGGTCGCGAACGGCCGCGGCGAAACGGTCCACGGCTTCGGCCGCGAGCCTTTCCGGAGTCGTTGAAAACTCGTCCCAGGCATCGCGATCTGCCGGAGCGGTCACGATGTCACCCGGCCTGCGGCTGTTCCAGAGAGCGGCGGCCGACTCGGGAATGGTGCCGCCTGCCTCGCGGCCGACCAGCACCGCCGATCCGTCGAGCGGCTGCCAGGCGAGCCCCCCGTCTCCAGCGATCAGCGAAGCGTGCATCACCGCATCGGCCCCCGGGTCGCCTCCCGGCGGCCGCGACAGGATCACCGTCGCCAGGGCACTGCCAGGTGGCCCGGTGAGCTGCCACAGCAGCCCTCCGGCCCTCAGCGTGACGGTGGCGTCGCCCGTGGTGCGGCGAATCATCGCCTTGCCGAAAACAACTTCGATGTCGACGCCCTGCTGCCCCTCGCCGGCTGCCTCACGAACCACCACCAGCGACCGCGGCGCGAGCCGCACGACGGTGGCCCCGAAATCGAGCTCGGGCCCTGAGGCGGGCGGGGCGAGCAGCTGCACCCCCGCGGCAAACGGATCTCCCGCCAGGAGGCCCTTCCATTCCCCCGGCTGCGTCAGCTCTGAGACCAGTGCCAGCGGTCCGTTTGACAGCACCCCGGCTGCCGCGACGACCGGAATGATCGGCCCACCGGCTGGCTGGCCCAGCTGAGGAGGCTCCGGTGCGGTGGCCGGAGGCAGCAGAGCCTCAGGTCCCGGTGCCAGCGGCGCCGCAATGGCCAGAGCGTCTCCCATCGGAACGCTCGGGCCCACCCCCAGCGGTGGCTCGGGGGCCGGCGGCGGCGTCACAACCGTCTCCACAGGCTCCACCGCGGCAGGCGATTCCGCGTCCGCGGTGGCTCCCTGCGGAGGCAGCGTGGGAGACGCGACGGCGGCAGCGGCAACCGCCTCCGGCGGCGGTGAGGCCGCCGGCTCGGCAGGCTCGGCCACCGGGGGCTCCTCAGCAGCATCCGCTTCGGCCACCGCCGCCACCGCGTCAGCCGCAGGGGCTGCGGGCACGGCAGCAGCCAGTCGCTCAGCCTCGTCAGCGGAGTCGGTGACGGTCGGATTCCACCAGAGCACGACACCAAGGCCCCCGCCTGCCACACAGAGCAGGCCGACCGCGACGGCCACCTGCAGCCAGGGCGACGACCGCTTGGCCTCGCGCGGCAAAGGCCGGCGTTTTGCTTCGCCAGCCGGCTCCGTGGCAATCCGAACCGCCGCAACAGCAGGCACGGCTGCGGGCTGCTCGCCGCTGCGGCCGCGTGGGACGGCAGGCTCGCGTGGAGCGTCGGAGCGAGGTTCCGTGCCGGCAAGTCGGGCCGCGATCGCCGTCAGCAGCGGAGACGACACCGCGGCGTCTCGCGGGGAAGTTGAGGCCTCCGCGAGCAAGGCGTGGCATTCCGAAACCTCGGCGAGATGGCGGTCGGACTCGATGCAGATCCGCTCGAATGCCTCGAGGTTCTCGGGGTCCAGCGTGTTCTCGAGATACGCCGCCACCGTGTTGGCATCGACGGCGAGCCCGCGGCCCTCCAGCCTGGGAACCTCGACATCCGTTCTGGTTTCGAGCGCTTTCATGCGGTCGAGCAGACCACGCGCGACGCTACCCTCGGTGACCTTTGCGGCGAGCTCTTCGCCTTCCGGGCCCTGCAGCAGGCCGTCCCGCCAGGCCAGCAGTGTTCGCAGTGTCAGTCGCATGGCGTCGAGCCCTCTCCGGCTGGTGTGGTCGCTGCCGGCGACGGCAGGCGGTCTCTTCTTGTATGAGTGGCGCCGCAGGCCGTCGGCGCGTACAAAAAACCTGGGGCTGCCCAAAACGTTGAAAACCGTGAACCATGAACGCAGGTTCTGCGTAAGAACGGAAACGTGGGTGGAGTGTGGGTGAATCGCGGCCTCGCGGGCGGCCCCGCGATTGGGCAGCGATGTGAGGAACGGTAGAATCAGGAAGAATCCGCACGCTGGGTCGTTTTGAGTCACCACTGGTTTCGATCACGACAGCTCAATCAGCATCACCATGAATCGCGTTGGCCAGCAGCATCTGCTTCGACAGGCAGCCGGGTTTCTGGAACTCGGCGAACTGCTCGTACAGCCAGATCAGCCCGTTCCCGCAGCCTCCGTGCCGGTGCTTCGCCGCGCTCTGAAGACCCTTGAGGCGATTGAGCCGCCCTTACGGGATCAGCCGGAAACGATCCTGATCGAGGCGGAATCGCTGCGAGCGCTGGGGCATTTTGATGCTGCCCTGCCACTTTTTCGCCACGTTGCTGCAGCCGTTCCGAAGCGGATCGAGCCTTGGCTGGGCATCGGCTGGTGCCTCAAGCGGCTCGACCGCCTCGACGAGGCAATCGAGACACTTCGCGAAGGGGTGCAGGCCAGCCCGCGCCAGCCTGTGCTGCACTACAACCTCGCCTGCTATCTTTCACTCGCTGGCCATGTGCAGCCAGCGATCGAACACCTCACCAAGGCCATTGCCATCGACCGTCGCTTCCGGGATCTGACACAGGTTGAACCGGATTTCGACCCTATCCGTTCCGATCCGCGGTTTCTGGCGGTGACGCACCTTGCCTGCTGAGCCAGATGCGTGGAGCCGGCTGTCAAGACGGTGGGGTAGGCAGGGGCACGGTCGAGACCTTCTCATAGGGCGGTCATGACCGAGTCTGCGATTCCGGCGATCACCGCCCTGTTTGGCTGCCCCGCTGCTGGGCAGCCTGCCCAGTTTCTCTTCGAGCGAGCCCTGGCGGCGGCCGGGCTCGACTGGCGTTTTCTGACCTGCGAAGTCGACGAGGCCTCGCTGGAGCAGGCCCTGCGGGGAGCAGCCGCGATGGGATTTCGCGGCTGCCTGCTCACCGGACCGCTGCGGCAGCTCGCCGTTGGGTCGGTTGATGAATCCTCGCCAGCGGCCGGGTTTTCGTCGGCTGTCAGCCGCATCGACATCCGCGATGGCCGCCTGATTGGCGATATGACCGAAGGCCGTGGAGCCGTGGAAGCGATCCGCTGGCACATCGAGCCTGCGGATCATGGAGTCCTCGTGCTCGGTAGTGACGCCGCAGCGAAGGCGGTGTCGCTCGAACTCGCCCTCGGCCATGCGAATCTCGTCATCGTGGCGGACCACGATCGAGAGCAGCTCTCGGCGGCGGCCGAGGCGATCGCCGGCCTGGAATCGGTGCCTGTTGCCGCCTGCCATTGGAGCGAGCGGCTGGTGATTCCCGAATGCGTCCGCGTTGTGGTGGCCGCCGCCCCGCTCTCGGCCGCTGAAGCTGCGGCCATCGAAGGGCTGCGAGCTGAACTGGTCGTCGTCGACCTGCAGGTTGCCTCGCAGACGTCGCCGCTGATTGCCGCCGCACGCCAGCACGGCTGCTGCACGGTCGACGGCCTCGACGTGCGGTGCGAACAGGCAGCGATCGACTTCCAGGCATGGACCGGCATCGATGCCGACACCGAAGTCCTGCGGGACGCACTCGATGAGTTCTTCAGCGCCTGACCAGGCACGACGTGCGTTCGCGGGCCTCATGATGGGCGACGGCCGCGACCGAACGGGCATCCTCGGCCTACGGCGAGCCGAGCCGGGAGACTTTGTCGAGCAGGGCCGTGGCCGCCGCTTTGACGTCTGAGACCGGGTCTTTACGAAGTTCTTCGATCCGCGTCAGGACGCCACCGGGAGGCTGGCTGCCAGTCGCATCCACCAACAGGGCCACCGCCCGCAGGGCGTTCACCACGACCAACGCCCGCTTGTATCGCTCCGACTGCGACTGCTCATCAGGCCCCGCAGCCACGTCGTTGAGCGCAAGCATCTCGCCAAGCGTCTCGTAGGCCTCATCACGGCCGAGCCTTGCCAACGCGGTCGCGGCGTTGAAGCGGACATCATCCGACGCATCGGACTGCATGGCGATCAGCCGCGTGGCCGCGTCGTCTCCGCCGACGATGCCCAGCGTGAAGGCGGCAGACCCCCGCAGACGTTGGTCGTCGCTCATGGAGGCCGCGACCACCACATCCACCACCTGCTGCGGATCCTCCAGGCCAGTCCCGGCGTCGACCAGGTTGGTCGTCAGCACCGCGAGTGCCTCCACGGCCGCCCGGGCGGTTTCCAGGTCGTCACGATCCGCCGCACGGGCCACCAGCGGCGGCACCGCCTCCGGGACGGAAAACTCGCCCAGAGCCCTGCAGAGATAGAGTTTCAGCCGCAGCGACTGCTCGTTGGTGCGGCCCTTGGCCACCTCATCGTCAAGCACACTGCCCACTTCCGTGGCCAACGCCGCGTCTGCCTTGAGGGAACCACCGCCGGGCCCACGGAGATCATTGGCGAAGTTCAGGGCGGCCTGCCAGCGGCCTTCGCTGTCGCGGCGAAGCGTCCGCAGGTAGGCCTGCGGATCGTTGCCGAGGTGCGCCAGCCAGTGGAAGGTGAGCCAGACACCAACAATGATGGCGACGATCACGCCGGGCACGAGAAACAGCTGCACCAGAAAGCCAGCCGATGGAGGCTCCACCGGTGGCAGCATGTCGTCGGCCGAGGGCCGGCCATCCGGACGCGAGGCCGCCGGAAGCGGTGATGAGGCCGATGCCTGGGCGTGGCCGAGATCAGACGGGCGTGCCGCGGTCGAGTCAGACTCTGAGGGCTCGATACCGGAGTTCATACGGCTCCCGTGCTGCTACTGTGTCGTCGAACGTCTTGCTTTGTCAGTCTAGGGGGGTGCTCCCATGCGTCAACGTCCCACAGAAGCCGCACCAACGCCAGCAGGAAGCGAGCCTCTCACAGCGGTCGACACCCCGGCAGAGCCATCACACGACCTTCCCCAATGCTGCTGGCTGGAAGGCCGCCCGCTGCCTGTGGAAAACCAGCTGGCTCTCGACGAGGCCCTCTTGGAAGAGGCTGAGCTCGGCCTGCGGCGGGAGCAGACGGTGCGAACGTGGATGGCCGAAGAACTCGTTGTCGTTGTCGGCTCGTCAAGTCGCCTCGACACCGAGGTCAATCTCGCGGCCTGCCGGGCGGCTGGCGTCCGGGTCGTCCGCAGGCCCAGCGGGGGGGCGACGGTCGTGCTCGGACCGGGCTGCCTGATGTGGTCGGTCATCACCCCCTACCCGCACGGCTCCCCCAGCGTCGACCTGCTCCATGCAGCCACACTCGATCCGCTCTCCGCAGCCTTCGCTGCAGCGGGAAAGGCCGTCTGCCGCAAGGGCACGAGCGACCTGGCCATCGACGACCGGAAGGTCTCGGGCAATGCCCTGCGGGTGCGGAAGCGGTCGGTGCTCTATCACGGCACACTGCTGGATGACTTCGACATCGAGCAGGCGATGCAGCTGCTCAACCATCCGCCCCGAGAGCCTGCCTACCGAGCCCAGCGACCACACGCCTCGTTTCTGACCAACCTGAGAATGGGACGTGCCCGGCTGGAGCAGCTTGTCCGTGAGGCGTTTGCCGCTGCTGAGCCGGCGGCTGCCTGCGATCCGGCACGCGTCGAGCGGCTGCTCACACAGCGATACTGCTCGCCCGACTGGAACGAGCGGCTGTAAATCGCGGTGCTCCGCTGCGGGCAGGTGCCGAGTGGGCAAGCTGCGTAAAAACGCCGCATCGCGTCGGTTGGAGAGTGTGCCGCTGAAGGGGTTATTGCAGCAGGCCTGGAAAGCCGATGAGAGAGAGCGAGAACGGCGAGGGTGCGGTGGGGAAAGCCATCTTTCGACAGCTCAAGCCGCTCCTTACACTCCCGCCCCCGTCCGACAGGATGTCGTTCGATCAAGCAACAGGAGGTTGCCTTCCATGCGTTTGCACATGCATGCCGCCGACGTGCGGCACCTCGTCACGCGGTATTTCCTCGACCTTGGCGCGACTGCTGCCGAGGTGTCTGACGTCCAGGAGAACGTCCGCATCGACCGGGGCCATTGCGTGGCACGCTGCTATCGCGTCGCTGACATGTTTGCGATGTGGCTGATCGATATCGGCATCCTGCAGTTTTACGACGCAGACGGTGAGATGCTGCAGACCGTCAATCTCTTTGCGGAGATGCAGCCCCACCGCGCCGCCGCCTGACGTTCCCTTCGGCCTGACGGAGTTTTTGCCTGTTCGCTCTTTCTCGGGGCGACCGACAGACGCCGTCTGCCTGCACGATGGGTTTTGATCGCTCTTTGGTGAACCCTGCGGGCCTCTAGCCATGCACGCCACAACCCCGATCCGCCTGGTCGAAGAGTCTCCGCGGCTCTCGATCGTGATTCCTGCCGTCCATGGGGCCCAGGCCCTCGAAGAAACGCTCCTGAGCGTGCTCGAGAATCGGCCCGAGCAGTGTGAGGTGATCGTTGCGCTCGCCTGCGAATACGACGATCCCTGGAACCTCCGCGAGGAGGTGACCTTTGTCCGCGCCCCTGCAGATGCGAGCACCGTTGGCTGCGTAAACCTGGGCATCTCGTCGGCCTCCGGCGAGATCGTCCACGTGCTCTCTGCCGGCTGGAAGGCCACCCCTGGCTGGACCGATTTGGCCCTCGAGCGTTTTGCCGACCCAGCGATTGCCGCGGTGATCCCGCTGACCGTCGACCAAGGCGATTCCCAACGGGTCGTCGCGATGGGCCTGACCTACAGCCGTGGCGGCCGCCGCCGACGGCGGGTGCCGCCTGCATCTCGGTCGAGCCTCACCGCCGTCACGCTCGGCATCGCCTCACTGAATCGCCCCCGACGTGGCCGCATCACTGGCCCGCTGATCGATGCCGGCTTCTGGCGGGCTGACACACTCGCGTCGGCAGGCCCTGGGTTTGCCGCCTGCTGCGGCGCCGAGATGGCTGATGCCGACCTGGCAGTGGCGATTGCCGCCGCTGGCGGGGAGACCGTTGTCGAACCCGGGGCGGTGGTGGTTGCGGGCCCCATGACATCCGATGCGGGCCGCTTCCGCGAGGGCCTGCATGCCGAACGGCTCTTCTGGCGGTCGGTCGCCGGCAGCAGCCTGCTGCCGACGCTGCTTGTCCATCTGGTGGTGGTGCTGCGGCATGCGGTTGTGACGCTGCCCCTGGGCACCCCCGCGATGCTCGCGGGCAGGCTGATCGCTGCGGTGCAGTTCGGCTCCTATGGCAACCGCTACCGCCAGCTGCGGGCTCTGCGGGATGCTCGCGCGGCGACCGAACCGCGAGCACCAGAGCTCGGCGGCGACGGCGTCTCGGTGCGAGCCGACAGCGGCGAATCCACGCTTCCCCGCCCGCGGCACCTCAACCGCCAGCCGGAGCTGCGGCGTTCGGCCTAAGCCAGCTAGGCCCCCATGGACGCCCGCCGTGAGGTGCTATACTTCGCGGCAGACGTCCCCGTAGCTCAATTGGATAGAGCGTCGGCCTCCGGAGCCGAAGGTTAGAGGTTCGAGCCCTCTCGGGGATATTTCTCTCCTTCAGTAGCGGGGCTGCTTTTCTGATGCCTCGCTGCCGCTTCGAGCATGGTTGCGGCGTGGATCCGGACGGTCTGCTCCACGTCGAGGCAGTAGCCGCCGCCGAGGACGATGGCCAGCGGCAGCCCGGCTCGTTCGACTGCGTCGAGCACAAGGCGATCTCGTTCGAGGAGACCGGCGGCCGACACTGCCAGCCGGCCGAGCCGATCGCCCTCGTAGGGATCCGATCCGGCGATGTAGAGCAGCAGGTCTGGGCGGCCGTCGTGAATCGCGGCGTGGGTGGCCTGATCGGCGGCCTCCAGATAGGGCTCATCGGCAGCCGCATCGTCGAGCGGCAGGTCGAGCGAGCTGGCCACCTTCCGCAGCGGGAAGTTGCGACGGCCGTGCACCGACACGGTGAAGACGCTGTCATCAGCGGCGAAGATCTCGGCGGTGCCGTTGCCCTGATGCACGTCGAGGTCAAGGATCGCCGCCCGCGTGATCCGTCCGGCCGCCTGCAGCTCCCGAACGGCCACGGCAGTGTCGTTGAACACGCAGTAGCCTTCGCCGAAGGCGATCCCCGCGTGATGCGTGCCGCCGGCCAGACTGGCCGCGATGCCGTCATCCAGCGCCGCCGTGGCGGCATCCACCGCCGCGCCGGTGCTCCGCCGCGAGCGCTCCACAAGCTGCTCGCTCCAGGGGAAGCCGATCCGGCGGATCTCGGCGGCGGTCAGCGTTCCGCTGAAAACCCGCTCGAGGTAGTCCTGAGCGTGAACGCGGGCCAGCGACTCGAAGGAGGCTGCCTGAGGGGTGTGGAACGAGAAGCACGCTCCGTCGGCAGCCGCCGCTTCGAGGCGTTCTCGGAGCCAGCGGTATTTCACCAACGGAAACGAATGCCCAGCCGGCAGCGGCAGTTCGTAGCGGTCGGAGGGAAAGAGTTTCATGCGGTTCCTGCCGAGCAGCCCAAGCCCGAGAACCATAGCCTCGAACGGCACTGGTGAGGACGGAAGCCGCCAGGCCGCGATGGTAGACTTCGCGAAGCCACATCCTCGCAGACTGTGGAACACGTCTGCCGCCTCAGGGGAGTTGATTCATGACAGCCGCATTCCGCATCGCCCTGACCGTCAGCCTTGGTGTGGCCTCGGCCTGCACGGTGCCGACAAGCCTTCGAGCCGACGAGCCGGCCAGCGTTTCACCCGCCGCCGATCTTCCGCCGGGCGATGCCCCCGATGGCATGGCCTGGATTCCGGGCGGCTGGTTCACGATGGGCGATGAGACTTTTCCCGACGCGGTTCCGCTGCACCGCGTCTACGTCGACGGCTTCTGGATGGACACCCACGAGGTGACCAACGCTGAGTTTGCTCGCTTCGTGGAAGAGACGGGCTACGTCACCGTTGCGGAGCGGCCGATCGACCCGGCGAAGTTTCCCGGGGTGCCTGCTGAAAACCTCGAACCTGGCTCGATCGTCTTTGCGCCGCCTGCGGGCCCCGTGCCGCTCGACAACCACCTCCGCTGGTGGAGCTGGGTGAAGCGCACGAGCTGGAAGCATCCCGAGGGCCCGCACTCCGACATCGCCGACCGCGAGAATCACCCGGTCGTGCAGATCGCCTGGGAAGACGCCGTGGCCTACGCCGAATGGGCCGGCAAGCGGCTGCCGACGGAAGCGGAGTGGGAGCGGGCCGCTCGCGGTGGACTCGATGCCACGACCTACGTCTGGGGCGAAGACGAGCCCGGCGAGGGCGGCTGGCAGGCGAACATCTGGCAGGGGCGGTTTCCCGCCGAAAACACCCGGGGCGACGGCTACGTGGCCGCCGCGCCAGTCGGCTCGTTTGCAGCCAACGGCTACGGGCTCTTCGACATGTCGGGCAACGTCTGGGAGTGGTGTGCCGACTGGTATCGACCCGACGCCTACGCGGCGAGCGAATCCCGCAACCCCAGCGGCCCTCCATCGAGCCACGATCCCCAGGAGCCCGGCATCCCCAAGCGGGTGCAGCGGGGCGGCAGCTTCCTCTGCAACGACGCCTACTGCCGCCGCTATGTGCCCGGCGGCCGCGGCAAGGGCGACATCGAAAGCGGCACCAACCACATCGGCTTCCGCTGCGTGAAAACCCCCGCCACAGAACCGAAGTAAACCGAGGCTGGGCTCAGCCCGAGCGGCCCACCTCATTCCCATCAACAACAATATCAATGCCGCCGGTTTCCACCCGATAGACCCAGCCGTGCAGACGAGGCCACTGCCGCTTCTTTCGCAGCCGCTTGACCACTGCGATCTGACCAAGGTGGCGAATCTGCAGCTTCACGTTCTCCCGCACGAGCAGTTCCATCTTTTGTTCGTGGGTCAGTTTTCGCCGACGGGCAGCCGCTTCAGTCTTCTCAAGTGCCTCAGAGGCAATGCAGAGCCAGTCGGCAATGTAGGAGTCTTCTACGTTGCCAGACTCGAGGGCAGCGATGCCCCCACACCGCGTGTGGCCGCAGACAACGATGTCTTTGACCTTCAGATGCAGCAAGGCATAGTCGAGGATCGCTGCAATGTTGACGTCGTTGAAGGCCACAATGTTGGCAATGTTGCGGTGCACAAACAGCGTGCCTGGCCGCGAGTTGGTGATGATGTCTTCGCTGACCCGGGAATCGGAGCAGCCGATCCAGAGCACTTTCGGCTTCTGCTGCTCGGCAATCGTGTGGTAGTAGTCCTCATGGGGAGCGTATTCGTCGCTGCGAAACTTCGCGTTGCCGGCAAGTATCGAATCAATCATCGTGGAGGGGTTCCCGGAAGCCAGACGGCCGTTCCGAATGCGGAACAGATGCCGTGGCAGGATAAGGCCACTGAGGGCCACCGTCGAATCCAGCGGCCTGTTTTCTCCTGCATTTTTGTTTCGGAACGCCGGCACACCATGATGCGTTCGCCTCCCGTATTTTGGCCCTTGTCGCCCACAGCCGCATGATCCCTCTGCTTGCCGACAGCTTTGTTTTTCTGGCCGCCACGCCATCCTGGCAGGCCACGCTCACGGCAATCGTGCTGTTCGGTGTTTTGTCGCTGATTCTGCTGGTGCAGCGGTCGCCCGACATGGCGATGCTCGGCGGGGTGATCGTGCTGCTGGTGACAGGAGTGCTGTCGCCGGCAGAGGCGTTTCGGGGCATGGCCAACGAGGGGATGCTCACCGTCGCCGCCCTGTTTGTGGTTGCCGCTGCCATGGAGCGGACAGGTGCCCTCTCAGCGATCGTCGAGCGGGTCCTCGGGCGGCCGCGCTCGCTCACCTCGGCCCAGGCGAGGGTGATGGCGATGCCTGCCTTCCTCTCGGCCGTGATGAACAACACGCCGGTGGTGGCCCTGATGGTGCCAGCGGTCCGCGACTGGGCCAAGAAGAACAGGCTCTCGGTCTCACGGCTGCTGATGCCGATGAACAACGCTGTGGTGCTCGGCGGGCTGTGCACGCTGATCGGCACGAGCACCAACGTGATCGTCAGTGGTCTCGTCTCTCAGAAGACGGGCTCACCGCTGGCGATGTTTGACATCACCTGGCTTGGCATCCCGCTGCTCGGCATCGGGAGCGTCTACATCCTCACCGCCAGTCGCTTCCTGCTCAAGGACCGGCGGCCGGCGATGAGCGAGTCGGATGATCCTCGGCAGTATTCGCTGGAGATGGTGGTCGAGGAGGGAAGTCCGCTGGTCGGCCGCACGATCGAAGCGGCCGGACTCCGCGGCCTCGCCGGCATGTTTCTCATGGAGATCGACCGTGACGGCCACGTGATCGCCGCGGTCGCCCCGACCGAGCGGCTGGAAGAGGGCGACCGGCTGGTGTTTGTCGGCGATGTCGACTCGGTGGTGGATCTGCAGAAGATTCGTGGTCTGCGGCCGGCGACCGAGCAGGTCTTCAAGCTCGACGATCCTCGCAGTGAGCGGATTCTCGTGGAGGCGGTGGTTTCTAACTCCTGCCCGCTGGTTGGCCGCACGATCCGGCAGGGCCGCTTCCGCTCTACCTACGACGCGGTGGTGATCGCGGTGGCCCGCAATGGCGAGCGGCTGCGGATGAAGATGGGCGACGTGGCGCTCGAGCCTGGCGACACGGTGCTCGTGGAAGCCAGCCCGCAGTTTGTGGAGCGGCAGCGGTCGAGCCGCGACTTCTACCTCGTCAGCGAGGTGCACGGCTCCCCCACGCCCAGGCACGACCGTTCCTGGGTGGCCCTGACGATCCTCGCCGGGATGGTCGCTGCGGCGGCCCTCGGTCTGCTGCCGATGATCACCGCGGCGATGGCGGCGGCGGCGATGGCGGTGGCCACCCGCTGCCTGACCTCCAGCGAAGCCCGGCGGGCCATCGAGTGGGAAGCGCTGCTGCTGATCGCCTCGAGCTTCGGGATTGCCCGCGCCATGGACACCACCGGGCTCGCGGGGGCGATCGCCGACTCAACCGTGGCTGCAGCCGGCAGCGATCCCCACTGGGTCTTGGCGGCGGTGTATGTGGTGGCGATGCTCTTCACCGAACTGATGAGCAACAACGCCGCCGCCGTGCTCGTGTTTCCCATCGCCTGGCAGGCCGCCGCCGACCTCGGGGCAAACCCCATGCCCTTTGTGATGGCCGTCACGGTCGCCGCCAGCTGCGGCTTCGCGACCCCGATGGGCTATCAGACCAACCTCATGATCTACGGTGCGGGAGGCTACCGCTTCAGCGATTACCTGCGGTTTGGTGGTCCGCTCAATCTGATTGTGATGGTCGTAACGCTTCTGCTGGCTCCGTTGATCTGGCCGTTTTAACCGGCTGCTGGCCTGCCAATCCGTGCAGAGCGATGGCGGGAAACCTTGCAACGAGCCCGCACCGGCGTACCCTCAGAAAGAGAGACGAGCGGCTCTCACACGCAGGATGCCATAGCCGGCATGAGCGACATCCTCTTTCACTACTACCGCGTCAATCCCACGACGTGGTTTTATCTGTCGTCGCTGCTGTCGATCGCGCTGTTCTTTAAGTTCAACCGCGTCTGGAGCATCCGCAACCTTGACCTGGCCTTGCTGATCCTCTTCGCGCCCGGCCTGCTGGCTGTGGAATACGGAGGCTTCAAGGCCAATCCCGCTGTCCAGCAGGTGGGTTTTGTCTGGCTATTCGCCGTCACGCTCGCCTTCATGCTGCGGATGCTGTTCGACTCGCTGATGGTCCGCAGGCCGCTGCTTGAGCCCAATCTGTCCACGGGCGGCCTCAACTTCCTCGGCCTGTCGCTGCTGATCTTTCTGATGGCCAACGTGATCACATCGCGGCCGCAGGCGGATGCCGTGGCGGTAGCTGCGGCCGCCTCTCGAATGGAGGCCCGTGATGCCACCGTCGACGCAGATCAGCTTGCCAGGCTCGGCCCCGGCTACCCGCTCCTGTTTCTCCTGCCACAGATTTCGACACAGAAGCTCTTCACAAGCGGAGACAATGGCAGCAACGCCACCGCGGAGGAGCCCGACAGCAAGGCCGTGCACGAAGCGACCGCCCGCACCATGGCGATCGTCTCGCAGCTGGCGATCGTGATCGGCACGCTGGCCATCGGCTGGCTGCACTTTGAGCATCTGAGACTGGGGATCGCTGCGGCGGTGCTCTACCTGCTGCTGCCCTACACCGCCAACATGACTGGGCGGGTGGACCATGCCCTGCCCGGAGCGCTCGTGCTGTGGGCTGTCGTTGCCTATCGACGGCCATTCATCGCAGGGGCCTTGATCGGCCTGGCGATCGGTACGAGCTACTACCCGGTGTTTCTCCTGCCGCTGTGGTGCAGCTTCTATTGGGAGCGGGGCATTCGCCGCTTCGTCTCCGGGGTGCTTGCGGCCCTGGGAATCCTGGCGATTGTGCTCTGGTTCACCTCACCAGACACGGAGGTGTTTCTCGGGCAGCTGCGACAGATGTTTGGCTGGATCTTTCCCGGCAATGTTTCGCTGGAGGGCTTCTGGGCTCTCGAAGGCAACGACCCGGTCTTCCGCTTGCCTGTGCTGGCGGCCTTCCTGGTGATGATCTCCACCCTCGCGATCTGGCCCGCTCAGAAAAACCTCGGCACGCTGATGAGCTGCTCGGCAGCGGTGTTGCTGGGGAGCCAGTTCTGGAAGGCGCACGACGGCGGCCTGTTTATGGCCTGGTATCTGCCGGTGCTGCTGCTGGTTGTGTTTCGGCCAAACCTGGAAAACCGCGTGGCCCTGGCGATGCTCGACCCCGACTGGCTGTCGGCCTGGCGGCGGTGGCGACGACGGCCACAGACAGGCCCCACTTCCTGAGGCATCGCTCGTCAGCTGCGGCGAGGATCAAAACCGTCGGGGTTCTGCTCGGCAGCCAGCCAGGCACGCCAGGCGTCGGCCCGCCACTGAAAGTTGTGGCCCGTCAGCCGCACGAGCGCCTCGAGCACCGCCTCGTTGCGGACCCGCAGCCTTCGCTGGGTCGGCCCACCACCGGTGGAAAGGCCTCCCTGCCCCGGCGTGAAGGTGGCGCTGATCGCCCCACCGCTGCCAGGATCAACCACCACATGCTCCGTCTCGAGCACCATGATCAGCGGCATCACCGCCGCAGCATCTCCCAGCCTGCCAAGCGCCTCAGCCGCCCGGTTGATGCGGGCGTTGTCGGGGCCCCGCAGCGCCGTCAACAACCCCGCGGTCGCCAGGGGAGGCTGGTCGACGGCGAGCTGCTCCACGGCGGCAATCCGCGTTTCCGGGTCAGCATGGTCGAGGCTGATGGCCACCAGGCACGCGATCGCGTCGGACGTGCCGATGCGGGCAAGGGCCTCGACATACCAGCTGCGAGCCCGCGCCAGCGGCTCATTCGCCACGGCAGCGGAAAGAGCGGCGACCGCCAGCGGATCGTCGATCTCACGAATCGACTCGATCGCCACCGACGAGCGGGTGGGATCCTCACACTCGCTCCGCAGCCGCTCCAGCCGGGCGGCCCAGTCTCGCGAGGCCTTCTCCGCGGTGCTGCGCTGCTCCAGCAGCCAGACTTCCTGAGGCGTCCGCCAGCGGCCGGCATGCCGCACCAGCCCGCGGGCCTTCATGAAGTCCTCCTGGGAGGCAGCCGTCGGTTCGTCGCCCCGGCCTTGAGCTGCCGGAACCAGCAGGCCGAGGGTCCACACGGCAAGCAGGCCGAGCCCCACAGAGCGGGCGGCGGAGAGGCAGGTCGTGGCTGACGGCACGCACTCCATGGGCTGATCGCTCGCTCCTCGAGAATGTGACCGCAGTAGAAGAGGATCGCGCCGTTCACTCGCAGCAGTGGCAGGAACGCTGCTCGCCACAGGCCTTCTTCGGTCGTTTCCCTGATCCTGACATCAGTTTCCCGCGGCGGAAAGCGAAAAGTCGACCTGTTCGGCAGATCCCCACCGCCCACCAGCCCCGCCGCTCTCATCCGCCGGAGACGTGTGGTACAACGCTGCCAAGAGCCACCCAACCTTTTTGTGGTCTGCCCGCAGACCCGTCTCGTCCGTTTTTCCGCGTCGCATGAAGCTGCCCTGGTCCACCGTCGCCATCGTCGGAGTTGGGCTCATCGGTGGCTCCATCGGGAAGGCCCTGCTCACCCGCGGGCTGTGCCGGCGGGTGATCGGGATTGGCCGCAGCAAGGCCTCGCTGGCCGAGGCGATGGAGCGGCAGCTCGTCAGCGAGGTCTCGTGTGATCTCGCTGCGGTCGGCGAGGCCGACGTGGTGGTGGTGGCCACATCGGTCGGTAGCATCCCCCGCCTGCTCGAGGCGGCCGACTCCCAGGTTGCCGAGGGCACACTGATCACCGACGCGGGCAGCACCAAACAAGCGATCGTCAGCGGCTGGCAGAAACGTCGGCGGCATCGCGGGCGATTTGTCGGCTCCCACCCGCTCGCTGGCAGCCACCTCCGCGGCCCCGCCGCCGCCGACGAAGCGCTCTTCGAGGGCCGTGTGGCCGTCGTCACGCCCGCCACGTCTACGCCGGATGAAGACGTGGAAGAGGTGGGCAGCTTCTGGGCAAGCCTGGGCAGCACCGTGTTTGTGATGAAGCCTCGCGAACACGACCGCATCCTGGCGATGACCAGCCATACGCCCCACGTGGTGGCGGCCGCCCTGGCTGCCGTCACGCCCGATGCCGACCGCCGCTTCACGGCCGGCGGCTGGCGCGACACCACCCGCGTGGCGGGCGGTGATGCGGAGCTCTGGGCGGACATCCTGCTCGACAATGCAGCCCAGGTCACACAGGCCGTCACCAAGATGCACGGCTACACACAACGCATGCTCGATGCCCTCGCCGCCGGTGATCGCCGCCGGCTCGTGAGGCTGCTCACCACTGCCAAGGACAAGCGGAATGCTCTGGGAAGTTGATGTCTGGCT
>CALCGM010000364.1 GCA_937900985.1 uncultured Planctomycetaceae bacterium
TCGCCATCATCAAGATCAGTCCGCCACATCAGCTTCAGGTGGTTCGGATCGGCACGTCGAGCGACCTGATGATCGGGGAGACCGTGCTGGCGTTGGGCAATGCCTACGGCTACGAGCACACGGTCACCCGAGGAATCGTGTCGGCTCTGCACCGTTCGGTGGAGGTGAGCCGCACCCAGCGGTATGACGACCTGATCCAGACCGACGCCAGCATCAATCCCGGCAACTCGGGCGGACCGCTGCTCAACATCGATGGCGAGATGATCGGGGTGAATGTGGCGGTGCGGGCCGGTGCCCAGGGGATCGGATTTGCGATTCCCGTCGACAAGGTGCTTGAGGTGGTCTCGGAGCTGCTCTCGGTGGAGCGGATCGATCACACCTGGCACGGCATTGTGGCTCGCCGCGACGTGCAGGGAGGGGCGGTGGTCACGACGGTGCATCGGGCGAGCCCCGCCGAGCAGGTGGGCGTGCGTGCTGGCGACCGCATCGTCAGGATCGGCAACGCGACGGTGGCCAGCCAGCTTGACATCGAGCGGGCCCTGCTCGGCCGCAAGGCTGGCGAGCGGGTCAACGTGGAGGTGGTTCGAGCGGAAGGCCACGAGCAGATCGAGCTTCCGCTCGCACAGCTGCGGGCCGATGCGGTCTCCCCGGAGGAACGCTGCTGGCGGGAGCTGGGGCTGCGGGTCGAGGCGATGGCTGCGATGCGGGTTCGGCAGCTCCAGAACCGCTACCGCGGTGGGCTTGAGGTCGTCGAGGTGCGGGCTGGTGGACCGGCCGACGAGCAGGGGATTCAGCCCGGCGACATCCTCGTGGGCCTGCATGTCTGGGAGACCATCCGGCCGGAAAACGTGACCTACGTGCTCGATCGAGCTCAGCAGGAGCACTTTGGCCCGCTGAAGTTCTATGTCTTGCGGGGCCGCGAGACACTCTTCGGTCACCTGACATGGGACACCATCCGGCGGTAGAGTCGCAGCTGCGGTGTGACAGTCGCAGGCGGTCAATGCCGGGAGGGTTTCGTGGAGCAGCAGCTGATCGACTGGCTGGTGGCAAGGCTTGGGGGCGACCCTCGGCTGGATGTGCCCAACGGCGACGATGCGGCCGTACTGCGGCCGCCTGCGGGGCGGCGAACAGTCTTCTGCACCGACATGCTCTGTGAGGGGGTGCATTTTCCTCGAGCGCCCGACTACGACCCGAGGGCGGTGGGGCACAAGGCGATTGCCGTCAACCTCAGCGATGTGGCGGCGATGGCGGGCTGCCCGGAAGCCGCCGTGGTGTCGGTCTCGCTGCCACGGGAGGGTGGCCAGAGGATTGGGGAGGCGCTGCTTGAGGGCATGCTTGCGATCGCTGAGCGATTCGAGATGCCGCTTGTCGGTGGCGACACCACGTCATGGGATGGGCCGTTGGCCGTGAATGTGGCCATGCTCGGGAGCGTTGCGGCGGGCCGTGTCTGGCGGAGGGATGGCTGTCGGGTGGGTGATGTGGTGCTTGTCACGGGGGCGGTGGGTGGCAGCCTGGCCGGTCGGCATCTTGCCGTCGAGCCGCGGGTGGACGAGGCCCGGCTGATTGCCGAGGCTTTCACCGTGCACGGGGCCATCGATATCAGCGACGGCCTTGCCCTCGATCTGTCGAGGATGATGCAGGCCAGCGGATGCGGAGCCGAACTGGATCTGGCGGCGGTGCCGATCCACGCGGATGCGGTGGCTGCGTCCAAACGCGATCCGGCCGGTGGCACACCCCTGATGCGGGCGCTTGGCGATGGCGAAGATTTCGAGCTGCTGATCAGCCTCGCGGCCGACGACGCAGAGCGGCTCTTGGAGGCGATCGCAGCCGGGCGGCTCGCTGGCTGGCCCGGCACGCCGCTGACGGCGATCGGACGCGTCGTTGCCGGCCATGGGCTGGTGGCCGTTGCGGAAGACGGCCGCCGCTCGTCTCTGCCCCCCACCGGGTATCAGCATGCCTTCACCTGACTCCCCCACGCCGCGGCCAGCCGCCGCTGTCGTCAGCTGTGCCGACGAGGATGCCCTTGCCAGGTTTGCCACGCGGCTGGCCGCAGCCTTGCCCCCGCAGGCCATGCTCGCGATCGAGGGCGACCTTGGGGCCGGCAAGACGACCTTCGTAAAAAAACTGGCGGCGGCTGTCGGGATCGATCCCACGGGCGTGACCAGCCCGACCTTTACGCTCGTGCATGTCCACGAGGTGCCGCCGGCAGCTGAGGGCGGGCTGCGGCCTCCGCGGCTGGTGCATCTCGATGCGTATCGCCTCACAGGCATCGACGACCTGGCCACGATTGGCTGGGAGGAGATGGTGGCAGACGCGGGCTGGCTGGCGGTGGAGTGGCCCGAGCGAATCGCTGCGGCTCTGCCTGAGCATCGGCTGGACATCCAGATCGAGATCACCGGGATCTCGTCGCGGAGGCTCCATCTCGAGGCCACCTGCCCAGCCCTTGAGCAGGCGGCACGGGCTGCCGCGGCGGGCAGCGGCTGAAGGCCCCACAGCGCCGCTGCTGCACCGCGGTGGGCTCAGGCGGCCGGGCGGCGGGCGGTCGCCGAAGCAAGCGAGCCAAGTTCACGGGCGATGTCGGTGTGGAGCACCTCATCGAGGCGGGCGAGCGCTTTGGCCACGGGCACGCCGTCGAGCAGCCTGTGGTCGGCCAGGAGCGTGACGAGGCTTCGGCCCTGTCCGTCGAGCGGCCCGTAGGTCAGGCTCGTTGTCAGCGGGCTTGGGTGAAACCGGTTGAAGGCGGCGTGGCTCGCCAGGGTGGAAACGCTGAAGGTGCCCATCCGCTTGGCCCGCTTCGGCGAGGTCGAGTGCAGGTTCCACCACAGCACCGTTCGCCGCAGCCAGCCAGGGAGCCGGGCCAGCTCCTGCTGCCGGCGAAAAACGTCGTCCACCGGGGCCGTGGCGTGGGCGGCGATGGCCGCCTGCAACTCCGGGAGCGGCTGCCGGTCGGGGGATGGAAGGTGGGCCCAGAAGAGCACATCGGCGCCATCGATCGGACGGTTGATCGAGACGGTGGCCACGCTCTCACCGCTTGTGGCCTGCCGTGGCCAGAGGCCCGGTACATACCAGCTGCGGAGCGGCGGCATATCGCGGGCGACGATGGCGTAGGCCTTCACGAAGATCGCGGCCCAGCCGATCCGCGAAGCGGCAGCAGCCCGGGCAGCCGCAAGATCGTGCAAGGCGATCATCCGCTCCACAGGGAAGAACGGCACCCGTCGGGCCGCCGACACCACGTCGCACACGAGCCGCCGTTGGCGGTCGAGGCGGGTGAGGCTCAGGCGTTGTGTGGAGCGAGACATAGCAGGGGTGTAACCAGCCGTCCCGTTGCGGGGCAAGGTGAATTGTGCGGCATGGTGAACACAGGCCAGAGCGGCCCCGGCTGAGGCGGCCTCGCCGAGGGGATGTAGACTCCTGACGGCCGAGCGGCGGGCGGTGGTGACCTGCCGCTGGAGTTCCACAAGGAGGCGGCGCGTGCGAAGTCAGCCTGAATCCACACTCCTGGCGGTGATCGACATCCAGGAACGGCTTGCCCGGGTTGTTCCCGGGTGTGACGCTGTCGTCGAACGGACCGTTCGCCTGGCCCGGGCTGCGGAGCTGCTGGGCGTTCGTCGCGTGCTCACCGAGCAGTATCCCCAAGGGCTCGGCCCGTCGCTGCCGAGCGTGGCCGCCTGCATGCCTCCTGCGGAAGAGAAGCGTGCCTTCAGCGCTGCTGGCTGCGGCTGCCTGGCGATCGAGCCGGGAAGCGGCGTTGCGTCGGTCGTGCTTGCCGGCCTGGAGACGCACATCTGCATTCTGCAGACAGCCCTCGATCTGCTGGCCCGGGGGATTGTCGTGTTTGTGGCGGCGGATGCCGTGGCCAGTCGCTGTGCGATGGATCACGAGATCGCCCTCCGGCGGCTCGAGTCTTCCGGCGCGGTGGTCACCACCAGCGAGTCGCTGCTCTTCGAGTGGTGCCGTGGGGCCGATCACGAGCGGTTTCGTGAGGTCCGCGGCCTGATCACGGGAGGCTGAGGCCCGCCGCGTCGGGCGGTGCGGAGTCGGTCGGTGGCTCCGTGTCGATGCGTGGCACTGCTGCCGCATCGCCTGGCCCGGGCACGTCGCGGAGATCGATGGGCTCGGAGACCGGCCCCGTGGTGGAGAGCTGCTTGAGCGCGGCGATCTTTTCGGCCATGCCCCGTTCGCCCGGTCGCTCCTGGCCAGGTGGGCTGCCAAAGGCGATCGCCATGCCGCTGGCATTCACCAGCTCCCAGCTGCCGGTCTGCCCTGATGTCACCAGCCGGCACTCCACCAAGTCCAGCGGCTGCCACTCTGGACGGGTGACGGCCACGACCGCCACTGCCTGCTCAACCACCGGATCGCCCCAGGCGGAGCCCGCTGGTCCTTGCGGGAGTGAGCTGACACCCGCCACGACTGGATAGCTCGCAGCCTCCTCCGGCGTGAAGCCATCGCTCGGCAAGACCACGCCCTCTCCGTCGACGGGCAGCAGACCTCCCGGAACGCGGACCATCGCCACCGGCTCCCGGCAGGTGATCGTGACCGAAGCGGCGGCGGGGCTGGTGACCTCGACCCGATCCACCGAACGGACCCACGGATGCACGTCAAACGCTCGGGCGAGCCGTCGGGCGAGTTCCGGGTCATCCAGGGGAAGGCTGGTGTCGAGGCTGGCGTCTCGCAGGGCTTCGGCCGCGATATCGACCTTCACCCACGCAGGCTGTCCGATCAGGACCACGTTCTCGGGCAGCAGCTGCAGCTCCGGCTGCTGCCGTACGTCGGGGCCGAACCGCTGCCAGACAAACCCTCCGGCAACAATCGCCACGATCGCCACAGCCAGCACACCCAAGCCTGAGCGACGTTCTGCGACGAAGGAGCCCACTCCGCCAGAGGGCTCTGCTGCCGCCTCGGGCTGTCGGCGACCGGCCTGTCGCATCGTTACCAGACCTCAATCTGGGGCTCGAGATCCACGCTGAGGCGGTCTCGCACCTGACTGCGAACCTGCTCGAGCAGGCTGCGAACGTCATCGCTTGAGCACTGCGGCTTTGTGACGACAAAGTTGGCGTGCGACGAGACCACGGCGGCTCCCCCCACAACGCATTCCTTGGCGGCGGCCTGGCTGATCAGCGACTCCGCCGTGCTGCCGGGCGGATCCTTAAACATCATCGCCACGGTGCGGACACCGGAGGGCTGATCGGCCCGCTCCATGATCCACTGCTTCTGCATCCGCTTGGTCAGCGTTTCGGCGGGCTCCTCTTCCAGTTCCAGCCGGCAGCTGAGGATGATCGTGTCGTCGAGGTTGCTCCATCGCGACGCGAAGCTCAGGTCACTGCCGCTGCGGACGTTCAGCTCGCCTGTGCGGGTGAGCACGGTCACTTCCCGGACATGCTGACTGATATCACCGGCTCGGCCACCCGCGTTGCCGACGAGGGCGCCGCCGATCGTGCCGGGGATGCCGACAAGCGTCTCCAGCCCGGTGAGTCCGGCTTGCACAGCCGCGGTGACCACATGGACGAGTTTCGCACCGGCGCCTGCCAGGATCGCCGACCCGTCAACGCGGATGTCACAAAACTCCGGGCCGGTCAGCCGCACGACCATGCCGTCGAATCCAGACGAATCGATCAGCAGATTGGAGCCTCCCCCAATCACCCGCAGCGGGATGCTGCGTTCGTGACAGCGGCGAACGATCTTGGTCAGCGCTCCCACATCGACAGGCTCACAGAAAAACCGGGCCGGTCCGCCGATTCCCAGCCAGGTGTGGCAGGCAAGCGGTTCGTCGGTCGACACGGCCAATCCCAGGTCGTCAAAACAACCTGGAGCCGCGGAGGCGGGGCCGGGCGAGGCGGCGCCATGCTGTGAAGAGGGGTTTGTCATCGAGGCGCTTTCCGAGTCGTCTGCCGCAAAGTCTGAGCGACCGCCCGCGGTCCGCTCTCAAGGCGGGCCAGGTGGTGAAAGGCGGTGGGAATGATTGTGCGGACGCAGGGCGGCTGCGTCCACTCCACTCGTCAGGCAGCCCGTCGCCAATCGGTGGTCCATTCGGGCGGGCAGGCCACCCGAAACCAGCCTTCGGTGAGCATCTGTGCCGACATCCGTTCGCCCGAGGGATCGACGGGATCCGATCCCCATTCGTGGTGGCCCACCACCACCAGGCAGTCGCCGCGGCTCAGCTGCGAGAGCGCCCGGTCAAAGCCGGCGAGAAACCGGGTGCTGTCGTCGCTGGCCTTTCGGCTCAGCTGCTGGGGCACAAGGATGCAGTCGTCGCACCACCGCAGCAGCCGTGCGCTAAACCGCGAGCGGCGTCCAACACCTTCGAGGGCATCGGCGACATTGGTATCGACCGCTGCCACGAGCCGTCCGTGGCCGGTGAGGTGCCGCAGGCTGGCGAGGGTTGAGGCGAGCTGATGGCCGCTCGACGGCTGGTCGAGGAAACAGGCGAAGTCTTGGCCACGGTCGAGCCGTTCCAGCCTGCCAGCGACACCGCCGACCGCCTCGAGCCCTCGGGCGATCGTGGCCAGCGGCACGCCATGGGCGATACCGATTGACGCGGCGGTCAGCGCGTTGCGGGCATACGACGCGACGGGGGTCGACACCGCCACCGGCATCATCTCCCGGCCGGTGCGGAGGAGAAACGTCTGGCCCGCCAGGCTCCGCTCGACCGGCGAGGCGGTCAGGTCGGCTGGGGTTCGCAGGCCGGCCAGCAGCTGCCGGCCTGAGTGCCGTGCCGCCGCCGCGGCCACAGCCGGGTCGTCGGCATTGCCCACCAGGCAGCCATCCGCAGGCAAACAGGCCAGGATCCGCTGCTTGATCGCGTGGTAGGCCTGTTTGGAGCCGTGCAGGTCGAGGTGTGCTGAGGCGAGATTGGTGAAGGCGACGGTGCCGCAGGCGATTCCCACGAGCGCCTGATTCGCGAGCATCTCGCTGGAGACTTCAAGAATCGCGTGGCTGCATCCGCTGGCGATGAGCCGCTTGAGCCAGTGCACCATCTCGTGCGGGTCGGACAGGTTGGCGGGAGGGGCGGCCTCGATGCTGCCGGCATCAAGGCAGCCGAGGTCGGAGAGGATCCCCACGCTATGGCCCGCTTCGGCAAGCACTGCGGCTGCGAGCCAGGCCGTGGTCGTTTTTCCGCTGGTTCCGGTGATGGCAATCAGGTCGAGGGCCTGCGCGGGATTGCCGGCGAGGCCGTGCACGATCTGCGTGTAGGCCGCGGTGGCGTCGGGGACGACGCACAGCGGCGCCCCGAAGGTGGGCACCATCCGCTCGGCGACGACACCACTGCAGCCACGCGCCACTGCCTCGGAAACAAACGCGTGGCCGTCTTGCTCCTGGTCCATCCGCGCGACAAACACATCTCCAGGCCCGCACCGCCGCGGGTCGTCGTAGCAGCCGGTGGCAAGCACATCGTCGCAGGCGACAAACCGGGGGCTGGCGAGGATCTGGGAGAGTCGCAGACCACGGGGCCGCGTCGAGCCCGTGGGGCGGTTTCGGCTCCGCCGCCGCGGTGGGCCAGCGGGGCGATCGTCGGGCGCGTGGTCGTCTGCGTGGCGAGTCATGCGGCGGGCCTCCTGCCCTGTGTCGCTCTCGATGAGCGGTGTCTTCATCGGCTGCACGGCGAAGCACATGGCCTCCTCCTTGAAGCCAGCGAGAACCCGCCTGCGACTGCATTAGTGCCGGGTTTCGAGTGAGGGGTCAAGGTCGCTTTCGATTGGCCGAAAAACCGCCTGAAAGGCTGAGATTGTGGCTGCCGTGGCCGGCCCGTTACGCTCACGCTGTCGGTGTCACGTGTCGGCGTCGCACGCCCGTTGTGATGCTGCTGCACCACCTTACGGCTTTGCACACGCGATGATTCGACAGAGTCACGGTCTTCGGCAGACGATCGCTTCCTCGACGGATGGCCTCCTGCCCGCCCTCTGGGTGGACGGAACTCGCTGCTGGACAGCCCCCCGTGGGGCAGCCGCAGAGGACGAGATGACGCTCGCCTTTGGCTGGGCCACGGAACGGATGCGGGTCGTTGCGGTGACGGGCCTGGCTGAGGCGGCGGAGGTTGCCCCGGCGGACTCTCCGGCGGTGATTCTCTTGCCGCTGCCGTGGTCGGGGGCCTTCCGAGAGCCGGAGCTCGTCGCGTTGTCGCGGCAATGGCCGCTGGCCGAACTGGTGCTGGTCACAGGAACGGCGGTCGACGGACGACGCAGACGGGGGCCGCCGTTGGCCG
>CALCGM010000365.1 GCA_937900985.1 uncultured Planctomycetaceae bacterium
CATGATGAGTATCTCTACCACCGCATGAAAGACTTCCTGCCGGAGCCGGCGCTCTACATGATCCGCTTCCATTCGTTCTACGCCTGGCATCGGGAAGGCGAATACGACTGGCTGTGCGATGACCACGACCGGGAGATGCTGCCCTGGGTGCAGGCCTTCAATCCGTTTGACCTCTACACCAAGGCGCCGCAGGAGCCAGACTGGCGAGAGCTGCGGCCCATCTACGAGCAGCTGATCGATCGCTATCTGCCGCCGACGCTCAGCTGGTAGCAGACTGTGAAACACGTCTGCTGCCAAACCGCTGACGCGATCGAGGTCAGTCGGCCGGAGCTCGCAGAGGATCGAGGGCCTCGTTGATGGCGGCGGTGAGCTGCTGGAGCTCGTTATCGCCGTAGGCTGGCAGGCATGCCGACTGCCGCAAGGCTGCCGTCCAGGCCAGCTCGATGCCCGGTGGCAGCGAGGCGATGGCAAAGGCTTCTTGCGTGGGCATGCCAAAGGAAAACTTGCTGGCGTCGACGTGGATGCTCCGGGTGTCGTGAGTGCCTTCCTGCAGCCAGCGAGGTGGATTGGCCAGCGGGGCAAACTGGCCTCCCCCGCGTTTCTGCAACAGCCAGACACAGCTGGCGACTCGCCCTGAGGCAGGGTCGGCCCAGATGAAGTGCCGCATCGTCAGCGGGGCATGCCGATTGCCCACCCGCACGAGGCTCTCGACATCGATCACCTGAAGGGTGTTGGTCCTGCCCACCCGTCGAAGGCCGCCCAGATTTCGCCCGTTGGCGGAGAGCACCTTGCGGCCGAGCATGTCGATGCCGGCGGCGGTTGGTGGGGCTTCGGTGTCGACGATCGTCAGGCGACTGTTGAGCGGCACCGCGTAGCCGACGCCCACTTCAGCCAGCTGATAACTCGGCGCATCGCCGGCAGGAGCGGTGTTGGCGACGGTGGCCAAGAATGCCAGGGTGAAAAGCGGCACGCGTGCGCGAATCACCGCAGGCACTTTCGTGGCATCGCCGCTAGTTATCCGCGACACAGCGGCATAGACCATGCGGTTGAAGCGAGACGCAGACGCGTCTGACACCACGGTGCCGGGGGGAATCCGGGGAACAGGTGCCCGGGCGGGATCCGCCGCATGGGATCCCTCGGCCAAGGCCGTCGCGAGCAGCACGCCGATCACCGTCTGCCTGAGCCAGCGGCACGGCAGTCGCCCGTTGGCGAGACCGAAACAGGTGATGGGCCGTGTGAGCATTGCGTCGCGTTTCCTGGTGGCGGATCGTCCCGCAGGAGCGATGGCGGAATCAAGCCGAAAAAGCGTCGCTCGCCATGGTCCGGCGGCGGCGTGAAACCGCCTCGCTGCGGTGCTACTGTTGAGACTCGGGCCGCGAACCGGGCAGGAATCAGGCATCGCAGAGGATGCGCCGCCGGCTGCGGAGGCCCGAGCGACCTTGTGCGGAGTTTCACGCATGCCTGGATGCCTGCGGCGAATGTGGGTGGTTTTCGTGGTCTGCGGCGGCTGGGTGGCTTTCGCTGGGGCGGCCGACGCGGCGGTGGCCGGCACGCGGCCGGTTGAAGGCCTGCGGGAAAACACCCCCGAGGTGCATGCTCTCGTGGGCGGCCGCATCGTGGTGTCGCCGGGCCGGGTGATTGAGAAGGGCACGCTCGTCGTGCGCGACGGACGCATTGAGGCCGTTGGCGACGTGGAGACGCCGGCGGACGCGCGGGTCTGGGACCTGACGGGCAAGACGATCTCGCCCGGCCTGATCGATGCGTTCACTGAGGTGGAGGTCGATGCGTCGAGCGTGAGGAAGGGCGCCGCCCACTGGAGTGAGCAGGTGACGCCGCAGCTGGATGTCGTCGATGCCGGCATTCGTGATGCCGCCGCCAACAAGAAGCTGCGAAGCCAGGGAATCGCCGCTCGCCTGATCGCCCCCTCGGGGAGGATTCTCAAAGGCGGGAGCGCGGTTGTGCTCACCAACGATCAGGACGCCAGCACGGCAGTCGTGAGCCGCAACGTGGCCCAGCACCTGCGGCTGACGGTGTCGCCGGGCCGTGGCCGCTCCGACTACCCGAGTTCTCC
>CALCGM010000366.1 GCA_937900985.1 uncultured Planctomycetaceae bacterium
TCGTAGAGCATGTGATCCCGCCACTGCGACGGTTCTTCGCCGGCGAGAAACGCGAGGCCACTGCGGCCGTCGTGCCGGGCTTCCGGATGTGCGGCCACGCCCATCGCCGCCAGGATCGTCGGCGCGATATCGATGTTCAGCAGCATCGCCTCCACCCGCCGAGCCGCAGGCAGTCCTCCTGGCGGGCGGGCCAGCAGCGGCACGCGGATCGAGGTCTCGTAGGCATCCCGCTTGTCGTAGAAGCCGTGTTCGCCCAGATGGAAGCCGTTGTCGCCCATGTAGATCACGAGCGTGTCGTCGGCGAGGCCGGTTTCCTCGAGCGTGTCGAGCAGCCGGCCGACATTCTCATCAAGGCCATGCACGCAGGCGGCGTAGCGGCGGTAGAGCGCGTCGAGGTCAGGCACAGGATCGTGATCGAACGGACCGGTCTCCATGTGATCGATGCCGTGAATGGAAAACCTCCGCTCGCGAACCCAGCTCGGCTGGGAGCGGTAGTTGCGTTCGGTACGGGCTCGTGTCTCCGGCCAGTCGATCGGCTTGTCGTCGTAGCGATGCAGATGCCGCGGGGCGGGCTCGAAGGGGTAGTGCACGGCCTTGTAGGAAAGCGACAGGCAGAACCGCCGGCTGGGATCACGCCCCTCCCGCAGCCAGTGGGCCGCCTGCTCGGTGAGCACGTCGGTCGTGTAGCCCTCAAACTGCTCTCGCTCGCCGTTGATGTTGAGCTCGGGGTTGGTGTAGGTGCCCTGACCGCGAAACGAGGCCCAGTGGTCAAAACCCGGCCGCGGGGAGTCGTCGTCGTGGCCCATGTGCCACTTGCCGATGAAGGCGGTTTCGATGCCGGCGGCCTGCAGGTCTTGGGCGAAGAAGCGGGTGCCGGCGGGCACCGGCCGCTGGTTGTCGACCACCCGATGATGGTGCATGTACTGACCGGTGAGGATCGAGGCCCGGCTCGGCGAGCAGAGCGAGGTGGTCACAAAGGCGTTGGCGAAGTGGATGCCTTCGGCGGCCAGTCGGTCGAGGGAGGGGGTTTCCAGCCAGGCGGGCGCCCCCGGGTGGAAGCCGAGGAAATCGTGCCGGTGGTCGTCGGCGAGAATGAAGATCACGTTTTTCGCCAGTGGCGGCGCGGCGGTGGCACGGCTGCTCGGGAGAGCCCAGGCCGCAGCGGCGGCTGCCAGCACGAGCAGGCCGCGAAGGCCGCGGCGGGCCTGACGGCGGTGAGCGATCCAAGGAGAGGGGGGCATACGGGCGGCCTCGTGGGGGCATCTCCCAACTGTCTCGTCAGCAGGTGAGGGAGGGAACTGCGGTAATCGTCGGGTTTTTTAGCAGAAAAAAGAATCCGTGAACCCTGCGGCGTTGACGTGCGTATAGTTCCCGGCACAAATGCCATATGAGTCGCGATCACCAAGGAGGGTTTGATCATGGATCCACATTTCCACGAGTATCTCGCAGCAGTTGCTGGCATGCAGGACCTCTACGGCGAGCCGCCGCATGAGGGGGAAACCGAGTTTCACGGCGAACCAGCCGCTTTTGGTTCGGCCGAGATGGCGGAGCCGTTTGCCGAGTCTCTCGAAGACGCGGAGTGCTGCGGCTCGTCGGTTGGCTGACGGGTTTCGACGGCGAAAGCCGGCTGCTCGCGTGCCGTGAGGCTGCGAACCATACTGCGGGCTTCGGTGGCGTGCGGGTGGCCTGGTGGCTGCCCGCTCCGCCCCCGCCCCCGCAGCGAGGCCTCGGCATGACGACAACCCCCAGCGTGACATTTACCGAGGGCCGCCTGGCCGTCGTTGATCCGCGGGTGTTCTGCCCCCAGCGGGAGTTTCTCGCCGAAGCGGTGCTGGAGCGGCTCTCTGACGAGGCCATTTCGGTGGCCACCTGCAACCTCAACGACGGCCGGTTTGAGGTTCGTTGGGCCGATGCCGATATCCCGGCTGCCGCTGCGGTCGACATGTTTCTCGACGCGCTGGCGGAGGGCCGCGACGACGAGGCCCGCCCCGCCTGGCGGCGGCCGCTCTGGTCGCGGGCTCCGTCGGCAGTCAGGCGGTTTCAGCGAGGTCAGGCTGAGCACGACACGGCCAAGGCAGCCGAGGGGGGCCGTCTGATGGTGCATGGTCCCAAGCGGCTGCTCTATCTGCTTGCCGGCGGCGGCAGCACCGTGATGACAGTCGTCGGCCTGATCGTGCCGGGGATTCCCACGGTGCCCTTCCTGCTGGCGAGCAGCTACTTTCTCGCCCGCTCGTCGCCGCGGGCCCATGCCGCCCTGCTGGCGACGCCGATGTTTGGCCGGGTGGTTCGCGAGTGGGATGCCCACGAAGCCCTCAGCCGCACCTCAAAGCGGCGGCTGATCGTTTTCACGCTGGTGATCATCGGCGGCACGCTCGTGATCGCCCAGGGCAGCCCCGCGTCGCTGATGCTCGTGAGCGTGGTGGCTCCCCTGTGTGTTTTCAGCATCGTCCGCCTGCCCGAGATCAGGCAGCAGCCTCAGCTGGCGTTGGTGTGAGCGGCTGGACCGAGACAAGATTCTGCCTCTATGGAATCCCGAGGAACTTGCTCGCAGACTTGAAAACGTTGGCAGCGAGCAGGCGTCAGGCTCGGGTGTTGTGGAGGAACCGTAGTCGTTGCCGTGCATCACCTTCTCGATGTCAGCGGCTGAAGAGCCCCGCGTCGCCCATGCTCGCGTATGGGTGGCATCAAAAGACAAAGATCACAGCGAGGGCGGAGAGGCCGACCAGCACCAAAGCAATGCCCATGTATCGGGCGATCGGTGGCCTGTCGGCATAGCGATAGTCGTCGTTTTTTATTGCCCGCAGGATGTGACGATGCTCCCACATGCCGGCCAGGGTCGCGGCAATCCCGAGCGTTATCAGCGCGGCACCGAAGATTCGCGTCTTGAACGGCGAGAACCCCATCAGTGGGCCATCAAAGCCGACTGCTGCCTGCCCGAGCCTCTCGATGCCGAAGCCCAGGCTAATCATCGCCAGGCTCGTGCGAACCCAGGCCAGGAGCGTGCGGTCGGCCGCCTCGCGGTTCCGCTCACGAGCGAGTTCGTTGGCGAGAGAGGTCGTGGAGTCGGGCATGCCGTGGAGCGTAGCAGATGCTCGAGACAGGCCGGGCGACTGCCAGCATCACCCTGGCGAGGCGGCCCTTCGCATGGGCGGCAACGCCCGCTTCCAGGAAAGCAAAAACCCCCGCAAAACCGCAGTTCTGCGAGGGTTCTTGGAGATGGGTAATGGGCGATATAGGACTCGAACCTATGACCCCTAGCTTGTCGAGCTAGTGCTCTAACCAACTGAGCTAATCGCCCGTTCGGCCTGCGGCGGCAACCGCCTCAGGCACTCGAAGTCTCGCGCACGATTCCGGCAGAGTCAAGCAGCCCTGCGATCGTCGCGAAAGAAGGGGTCTGGGGCTTCGATGCCGCGGCGACATCGCCTCCGGGTGGGCCCGTTCAGCCTGCTGGGCTGATCCGGCCGGCAATGGCGAGGGGAAGCGGCTGGGCCGCTGCGGAAGCGGTCGCCTCTGTGCTGGCCTGAGAGCTCGTGAGGCGGGCGGCAGCCCCCCCGCGGACAATCGCTGTGGCTGACCGCACCGCGGCGGCCGAGCCATCGATGCCGCCGAGAGTGACCGGGCTGTGCCACCAGGAGAGCATCCTGCCCACAAAAGCCACGGGGAAGGTCGCCGTAAAGCCCACGATCGCCCCGCCGGCGTAGATCGTCTGGCCAAGGGCGCTGCCCACCTCAGAAAGGCTCGACTTGCGAAGGCGGGCTGCCGACGGCGGGATGCTGCTGACCTTGCCGGTGTCGCGGAGATGCCGCTCCTGGAAAAACCGCATCGCTGACTCACCGGCAGCATGGGTGAAGGTGCGGTCAGCGACAAAGCCGACCAGGCTCCCCAGGAGCGGGATGCGGGTCACGATTTCGTCGGCCAGTTCATCGGCAACGACATCACGACCCGCCTGCACAGCCAGGTCATCGGTGTCGAGCAGGTGGGCGTCGGGATGGTCGAGGGAGGCGTTGAGGCGGTCCAGCAGGGCGACGCGTTTGGCCGGCTGCTCGACAAACGAGAGCTCAAGCAGGTCGAGCAGCATGGCCCGGTCGATCGGCCTGTCGAGACGGTAGCCATAGCAATGGCCGATTTTGGCGATCATGGCGAAGGCTGCCACGAGCTGGAACGGCACGCGGCCGATGATCGCGTTGCCGATCTGCCGCACCACCAGGCTGCGGCCGGCACTGAGGTGCTCGGCGGTCTGAATGATCTCGCGGGCCAGCGTGTCGCACTCGTCGAGCGGGGCCTGCCGGAGCCGCTCGAGGTCGAAGCCCCCTTCCTTGAGATGTGCCTTCCGCCAGCTGCCCAGCTGCCGCGAGGAGACCTTATCGAGCAGGTCGATGGCCTTCCGCACAACATCCCGAGGAACAACCCGCTTCACACCCCACGCAATCGGGAGCGTGACGGCATCGACGGCCTGCGTCAGCCGGCTCGGCTCGGTGCTCTTCCACTCGGCGATCTGCTGCACCTGCTCCCGTTCATACGCCGTGAGCGAGGGCTTCGCCCGGCCGTTGGTGGTCCCGGACATGCTGGCAACTCCGTGGGATGAGAAATGAGCCGACAATGAAAAACGCGATCTTTCGAGGGTACCTTCGCGGTGAACCCGTTGAAAGCAACGGGGAGCCTGCCGTCATCCCCCGGCGATGCGTGGCTGCGAGGATGCGTGTTTCGCCAGCTGGAGGGCGATTCGTGGCTGAGCTCGGTCCACGACTCCTCAGGCTGCGGTGCGGCTGGCTGTCTCGGCCTTGTTCGCCAGCGACGTGGTTCGGATACTTGCGGACCGCGGCGAACCCGGCCGTTTCCCCCGTCGAAGCACTTCGTTGAAGGAATCCCTGATGCCCACCGTCCGTTTTCACGATGGATCGACCCGAGACTACCCCGTGGGAACGCGGCTGGCCGACTGTGTTGCGGATGTGGCCGAGGGTCAGGGAAAACTCCCGCCGATTGCGGCGGTGCTCGCAGGCAAGACGGTGGGCCTCGATGCGGTGCTGCCGGAGAGCGACGTGTCGCTTGAGTTTCTCAAGGCGGGCGACCCGCGGGCTCTGCCGGTGATGCGGCACTCGGCGGCGCATGTGATGGCCCGGGCTGTGATGCGGCTTTTTCCGGGTGTGGAACTGGCCTTCGGGCCGACCGTCGGCGACGGCTTCTACTACGACATGCGGGCCGAGCGGCCGATCACCGACGACGACCTGCCGCGGATCGAAGAGGAGATGCGGAAGATCATCGAGGCCGACGAAGCCTTTGAGCGGATGGAGGTCGACCGCGACAAGGCCGTGGCGATCGTCCGTGACCTCCAGCAGCCCCTGAAAGTTGAGCACATCGAGACCGGCCTCGCCGAGCATCCCTCGCTCTCCTTCTATCGGCAGGGGGAGTTTCTCGATCTCTGCCGCGGGCCCCACATCCCCAGCCCCGGCTGCATCGGCGCCGTCAAGCTGACGAGCCTGGCCGGCGCCTACTGGAAGGGGGACGCCGACCGTGAGCAGCTGCAGCGGCTCTACGGCACAGCCTGGTTCACCCAGGAAGACCTCGATGCCTATCTGGCGCGGCTGGAGGAGGCCCGCAAGCGGGACCATCGCGTGCTCGGCAAGCAGCTCGATCTGTTTACCACGAGCCCGCTGGTCGGCTCCGGCCTCGTGCTCTGGATGCCCAAGGGGGCCCGGCTGCGGGCCACGCTCGAGAGCTTTGTCCGCGATGAGCTTGCCGCCCGCGGCTACGAGCCGGTCTACACGCCGCACATCGGCAAGGTCGATCTCTACAAGATCTCCGGCCACTATCCCTACTACGCCGACAGCCAGTTCAAGCCGATCGTGATGCACGACGACGAGCAGTATCTGCTCAAGCCGATGAACTGCCCGCATCACACGATGATCTACAAGGCTCGGCCCCATAGCTACAAGGACCTGCCGTTGCGGCTGGCGGAGTTTGGCACGGTCTACCGCTACGAGCAGTCGGGCGAACTCGGCGGCATGACCCGCGTGCGGGGCTTCACGCAGGACGACGCCCATATCTTCTGCACGCCGGAGCAGGTGGAAGCCGAGGTGGAAGGCTGCATCGACTTCACACTCAAGGTGCTTGAGAGCCTGGCCTTTGAAAACTTCCGCGTGCGACTCGGCTTCCGCGATCCGTCGAGCGATAAGTATGTCGGCCCGCCGGAGCGGTGGGACGAGGCGGAGGCTGCCATCGAGCGGGTGGCCCGCCGGATGAACCTGCCCGGCTGTGAGCCGGAGCCGGGCGAGGCAGCCTTCTACGGCCCGAAGATCGACTTCGTGGTCAACGACTCCCTCGGCCGTGAGTGGCAGCTTGGCACCGTGCAGCTCGACTACAACCTGCCGAGCAAGGAGCGGTTTGATCTGGAGTATGTCGGAGCCGACAACGAGCGGCACACGCCGGTGATGATCCACCGGGCTCCCTTGGGGAGCATGGAGCGGTTTGTGGGGGTGTTGATCGAGCACTTCGCCGGCGGCTTCCCGCTGTGGCTGGCGCCGGAGCAGGTGCGGGTGATTCCCGTCAGTGCCAAGAGCGAGGGCTATGCCAAGGCGATCCTGGCCAAGCTCGAGGCCGCAGGGCTGCGGGCAACGGTCGATCTCGATGCCGACAAGCTCGGCGCAAAGATCCGCACGGCGCAGCTGGCGATGATCCCGATGATGATGGTCTGCGGGCCGCGGGATGAGGCCGCGGGCACCGTCAGCCTGCGGGACCGGCTCGATGGTGATCTCGGGGCCATGCCGCTCGATGAGGCGATCACGCAGCTGCAGGATGAGGTGGCCCGCCGAGCGGTGCGGCACAAGCCCAAGCCACTGGAGATGGGCCCGGCCGGCGGGAGTGGCGGCGAGGACTACTGAGCCGCGATGCCCAGGTTCATCCTCTTGGAACATGTCGGCGCCCCCGACGACCCGCTCGGCCGGCATTTTGACCTGCTCCTCGAAGACGGCGACGCCTGCGGCACCTGGCGGCTCTCGGGTATCCCGGCCGCCGGCAGTGCGGCTGTTGAAGCAACCCCGATTGCCCCGCACCGGGTCGCCTGGCTCGATCACATCGACGGCCCCGTCTCCGGCAACCGCGGCCACGCCCGGCGCATCGACGCTGGCACCTTCATCTGGTGCGAGAGCACCGCCGCGCCGCCTCAGGAAACGGTTCGCGTGCACCTCGCCGGCGGCCTCTGCCGGGGCGAACTGACGATCGCCAGCGGCCGTGCCCGGCTGAGCGGCTGAATGGTCGAGGCCAAGAGTTCCGAGGTTTCCAGTCTTACCCTGCGGATGCTTCGACCTTACCCGGCGGACACTTCGACGACCTCAGGGAAAGAATGAACGGCGGGCATGGGCAGCCCTTCCTGACGAAACTCTTCAAGATGGAACTCAACCGCCTCGTGAATAAGGCGAGTTACCTCTTCACGAGTTGCCGCCGTTGCGATGCATCCGGGGAGATCCGGGACGTAGGCCCCGAAGCCTGCTTCTGATTCTTCGATGACAACGAGATACTTCATGCGTTTTGTGTCTCCGCACGACTCTTTACTTGAGGCCTGCGTGTTTGAGCACGCTGTTGAGTGTCCCAGGGGGGACATCAGCCGACGAGTGTCCTGCCACGGTGACCGTGCCTGACTTGGTGGGGTGGCGAAACTGCCGGTGACTGCCGCGTTGACGGATCAGGATCCATCCATCTTTCGTGAGTCTGCGGACCAAGTCACGAACAGTAGTGGGCATCTGTATATGCTAGTGTTCCGCTGTGTTTTGGGCAAGGGAGGAGCGTCCTCGCTTTCCTCGTCGAGCTGTCCGTGGAAAGAGTCAGCCACGGCCTTTTTCCACTCAGGCGATGCCTCAAAAAGCCGAGGTTTTTGGGCGTCGCCGGTCGCCGCATCCTGCGGCGGCAGACCTGTTCCACAGTCTGCTAGCCGATGCTGCCGGCGTCGAGGCAGTAGTCGATCAGCGCTTCGCGGGTGCCGATTGAGGTGGTGCTCCGCTTTGCTTCAGGGCTTGCGACCAGCTCACGAAACGTCATCAGCCGCCGCCCACCCGACTGCCCGTCGTAGCTGTTGAAGGCGATCGTGTAGCGGCGATCAGGGTCGGCTGGTGCGCCAGCGAGCGTGAAGCGGGTTGGCGTGCCGCCTCGATCGAGCGTGAGCTCAAACGGCCAGAGCGTGCGGTCGGAGGAGCGATCCTTCTTGTCTTCACGCACGACTTCCACCAGCTGCCGGCCGGTGAGTTCCGCGGTGACCAGCAGGTTTTCATAGGGAATGATCTTCCAGCAGTCGGCCACCGTCAGCTCGCCCGCAGGAATCTCCTTGGTGCCGAAGCTGCCGTGGAAGATGCCGTCGACAGGGGTCTTCTGCTTCGCGAGCACCTGGGCAAACGCCTGGCAGAGCAGGCTGATCAGCGGGCTGCCCCGCTTGCCGCCTTTCACGGCTGCGGCCACCCGACAGACCGTGCGGGCCTGCTCGGCATCGCTCGCTGCCATGGCGGGCTCGGCCACCTGCATCACCAGCGGGTCGGCCTCGAAGCGGTCGTCCATCAAGACGGTAAACACGCGACGCTCCACCAGCTTGCGGCTGGCGGTATCAAACGTCAGGTCGACACGGCCGCAGTGGATACCGTAGTAGCTCGCCTGCGAGCAGAGCACATCGCCCTGCATCCAGGCCGGCTGGTTCTGGTGCGAATGGCCAGCAAGATAGATGTCGACGCCCTCACGCTCCTGCAGCAGCTCCCGCACCGGGTTGGCATAGTCGTCTTGAAACCGCCAGCCCATGTGGCCGGTCACCACGACCGCCTCGGCACCCTCGCCGCGGGCTTCCTTGACCGAGGCCGCAAGGGCCGCGGCTGGATCAGTGACCTCGGCACCGCCGAGCGTTTCTGGGGTCAGCCAGTAGGGCAGGCCTGGTGTGACGAGCCCGATGATCGCGATTTTGAAGCCGCCCACCTCATGCATCGCCCAGGGCCGCACCTTCTCCCAGGCTCCACTGAAACTGCCGGAAGCCTGGCCACTCCGCGTGAGGTTGCCGGTGAGCACGGCCGCGGTGCTGGCAGCCATGTTGGCCTCAAGCAGCTCCGGCCCCCAGTCGAAATCGTGGTTGCCGAGTGTCCAGGAGTCATACGCGAGCCGGTTGAGCAGGTCGACCATCAGGCGGCCATTGGTGGAGTGGCTCACCGGTGTGCCCTGGTAGAGGTCGCCGATGTCGACCGTCAGCGAGTCGGGCGACGTCTTTCGCCACTGGCGGATGCAGCTGGCACACCGTGCCAGGCCGCCCACTCCCGCCAGGCCATCGTAGGTTTCGGTGGGGCGGATGTGGCCATGCAGGTCGGTGGTGTGAAAGATCGAGACGGTCTTGGCCCGTCCCTGCTCGGCGGCTTCTGACCAGGGGCTGAAGCTGCCGGTGAGGGTGAGCGACGCGGCAGAGCCTGCCAGAAATGAGCGGCGGGTGATGGTGGTGTTCATGACACGTAGGGTATCGCGACAGCTGGGAGTGGGCGAGCGTGCCGAGGGCGGTTCACAGGATCCTTGCGTTGGGTGGTGGGGTCGCTCGGGGTGAGCCCAGGCCGATGAGCCGAGCGTTCGGGGCCGCTCGGGG
>CALCGM010000367.1 GCA_937900985.1 uncultured Planctomycetaceae bacterium
GCTGGCACTCGAGCGTCTGCCACCAGGACGCTGATCGCTTCAGGGCTGAAGTAGTTGCACGCTCGTCGCCTGCTTGAGGGCGTCGAGGCCGAGGAGGCTGGAGGCGTAGGCGGCGGTGCCCGCGTCTTCGCGGTGCTGCTGGGGAACGGAGCCTGCGAGTGGAACGTAGTGGGCGATGAAGGCTCGCATCTGGCTGGGAGTCCAGTTGCGTTGCTGTTTGAGCAGGACGAGATACTCAATCAGCTGCTCGGCTTCGCGGTAGGCCTTCAAGCGAGCTGAGTGGCGGATCGCAAGCGAGCCATCTTCGGCCCTGTCATAGATGAAGATGCCGAGCTGGTCCGCGGTTTTGAGGGCGTTGCCCGATTTGTCGACCGTCTGCCAGGGGACGAGCCCACGGGCTCCATGTTGCCAGGCATCGACGGCCCAGGCGAGCAGCTGGCGATTGCTCTCTTCGACCGGGTTGGAGGTGCCGTAGACCCAGGCTTCGAGGCCGTCGCGGGCGATGCGGTCGGTGACCAGGCGACGGTAGTTCTGAAACGCGGAAGACGACACGACCCAGAAGTCGTCGCGGGCGGCGAGTTGGCCGCGACAGTATTCCGGCCGGGAGACGTCGATGCGGTAGGCGATGTCGATAGCAGCAGGTGCCTCGGCACGGCCGGCGTCGGTCAGCTCGCCATAAAACTGCAGGGCACGGTAGTCCCAAAACGAGGCGGGTTCATCGAGGATCCAGGGGGCCTTGGTCTCCTCGTGGAGCGATCCCTTGTTGTTGAAATAGACCTGGAGGCCGGCCTCGTGCCAGCCGTGGGCCGCCGCCACGCGGGCGAAGTCGGCCAGGATTGTGACGTAGGTTTCGGCGTAGACGGGCGTTTGCGAAAACGCTTCATAGGCATCGGGGTTGCCGTTGAAAAACGCTCGGCAGTTGAGCGGCCAGCTCTCGTGGAAGGTGAGGTAGAAGCCGGGAGCGGGAATCGGGCCGCGATGCCCCTCGGCAAAGCAGGAGCCATCGAGGAACGGGCCGAACGCTTCGGCGAAGTCGTCCCAGAAGGCCTGCTTGGCTCCCGGTTCGATCTGATCGTAGCGGCGGTTGTCCATGCGGCGGCCTGAGCGAAGCCGCATGTCGAGATTGCTCTTGCGCGATCCTGGGGCGGCGGTGTGATGGGAGTAGTGCAGGATGTTGGCATGCACGCGATGGTCGTAGGCGATCTGCTGCAGGGCGTAGTAGTCGTCGATGGAGTCGGGCAGGCCGTAGCTGTTCATCTCGCAGAGAAAAGAGGCACGGCGGGGGAGCTGCACCGGCAGCACCGTGAGCTCCAGCGGAACAACCCTGCCGTCGGAGACCGTGACGCGGCCCTTGTACAGCCCGGGAGCCGCGTCAAACGGCACGTAGATATCGGCGAAGATCGCCTGGTCGCGATCGGTGGCCAGCGGCACGGTTGCCGGGAGGGGCAGCAGCGGATCGGGAATGCGGCGGCCACCAGCGTCGACATAGAGAGCCTGGAAGCAATCGATCCGCCAGTCGGTCTCGTCGAGTTTACAACTGATTGCGACCGCGTCGTCGCCTCGCAGTCGCAGCTGAAAGCCCAGCACCTCACCTGCCGCAGCAGTCAGCCGCACCCGCTGGCCATCAAAGAGGCTGTTGTGCGTGGCGTAGTTGGCTGGCAGCGGGCCGACGGGTTCGCCACGGTCGTCATACTTGTCGGTGACGGGGAGCACGCGGATGCCCTTGAGTGGTGGGGATGCCGCTGGAGCCCACGCCACCTCAGGACACGGCACGGCCGCTTCGTGGAAGAGATCGACCTCAACCTCGACTGGCTTCGATCGCTCTCCGGTGCGGCTGAGCGTGACTACGCGGATCGTGTGGGGGCCAGGCTGCGTGACGCTCGCGGACAGATCGCGCAGAGGAATCCGCTGCTCACTGCCAGGCTGCACGAGCGGGATGTTGTGGCGGCCCAGGGCCTCGCCATCGAGGGTGATGTCGTAGGCAAAGCCTGCCGCGGGCGACTGGAGATGCAGCTCGGCGGTGGTGCGGTCGATCGGCATCACACGCAGGCTGCCCGCTGTTTCGGGTGACGCGTCGGCTGCATCGTCGTACTCGACGACCAGACGCGGCCCTTTCCCTGACTGCTCCCGCGAGAAGATCGTAGGGTTGCGCCCGTAGTCAGCATCATGCTCATGAATGGCCAGCCCAAAGGCCACACCACAGGCCATGGCATGGACCATGTCGACAGGGATCTCCCAGCGGTAGACGCCGTCAACGATCGGGCTTGTCGCATGGGCAGCGAGCGTGAACGAGTTGCCTCCGGCGACCGCCGGAAACCGGCCGCCCTGAGAGCCCCAGCCCTCAATTCCCGCGATGCCTGCTGTCAGTCCTGTGGATCCCATCTCGCGCCAATGAGCCGCGATCGTGGAGATCGTGACACCAGAGAGCCGTTCGGCATCGGCATGGCAGAGAAGCGTGGCCTTCGTCACCCGCTTGCCAGCAAGCGGCGTGAGATCAAAGCCCAGCGCTACGATGTGCTGGTTGCCCTTGATGCGGAGGCGGCTCGCGCCGCCTGCATTGAGCGACCACTCGCCGTCGACCATCACGATCGAGTTGTCGGCCGTGGCTGGAAACTCTGCTACGCCGCCGTCTGCCGCTGGAGAAACGATCAGGCTGAGGCTGACAGCGAGGCTGAGGAGAACTGCCACGCAGCGATGGCTGGTTGCAAACCGCGTCGCCAGGTGTCTGATCGGCCACTGGAGATTCATAGGGCACCGCGGTCTCGGGGCGTGTGATGGTGGCCTGGCAGGCTGTGGCTGTGACAGCCTTAGGGCGTGGGCTCGGTGTGGCCCTGCCAGGTGTTGATTGAGCGTTTGCCGGCCTCCAGTTCGGCCAGCCGCCGCTTGAGGAAGGCATGGGAGAGTGCTCGGGCCTGAGCCTGGTCGGCTCGATCGTAGTCCCAAAACTCTTGGAGCACGGCCTCGCAGGCTGGATAGTGGCTCCCGTCATCGCCCACTCGAAGGCGGGCTTCTGCAAGCTGTTGTTTGAGGCGTGCGGCCAGCGCTGTGTGAGCAGGATCGTGGAAGAGGTTGGTGGTCTCGTGTGGATCCTTCGCGAGGTCGTAGAGCTCCCAGCCAGGGGGCGTTTGATAGCCGCCGTCGTAGTTGCAGCCGTAGTAGTAGATCAGCTTATGGGTCTTTGTGCGGATGCCGACATGGGCCGGGTTGTCGTGGTGGGCCATGTGCATCCAGTAGCGGTAGTAGGCCTCCTGCTTCCAGTCTTCCGGCTCGCGACCGGTTTCCAGGAGCGACTTGAAGGATCCGCCTTGCACAGACGCGGGGATGGCAGCTCCAGCAAACGCCAGCATCGTGGGGCCGAAGTCGACGTTCTCCACGATCGTGTCAAAGCGTTGCCCGGCCTTGATCGCTTGCGGATAGCGAATCAGCAGTGGCATCCGCTGTGACTCTTCATACATCCAGCGTTTGTCCTGGTAGTCGTGCTCGCCAAGCATAAAGCCCTGGTCGCCGGTGTAGATGATCAGGGTGTTGTCGAGCTCACCGCGGTCTTCGAGGTGCTTAAAGAGCCGGCCGAGGTTGTCGTCGATGCCTTTCACGCACCGCAGGAACTTCTTCAGATACGCGTTGTAGGCGAGCCGAGTGTTGGCATCGTCGCTGAAGTTGGCCGGATCGTAGTCGGCGGGAAACTCCGCTGGATACATCTCCGGCAGGTCGCGTAAATACGACCGCCTTGGATTGCGGCCACCGATTGATGTGCCGATGTGCGGCAGCAGTTCGTCGTCGGCTCCTCGCGTGGCGATCGATCCGAACGCCTCTCCACGTGTCCACAGCGTCTCAGGCTCGGGAATGTCGACGTCCCGCAGATACGACTCATAGCGGGGTGCGTTGTCGAAGTAGTCGTGCGGAGCCTTGAAGTGGTGCATCAAGAAGAAAGGCCGCTCGCCATCCCAGCCGTTGCTGAGCCAGTCGAGCGTCAGATCGGTGATCGCGTCGGTGACATGCTGCCCTTCGCGGGTGATGGTGTTTTGCCCCCAGGGTTTGTCGCCACGAATGCGAAACTCCGGACTGTGGTAGCGGCCCTGACCAGGAAGCACGCAGTAGTACTCGAAGTCGGCAGGCTCCGCCTTGAGATGCCACTTGCCGATCATCGCTGTCTGGTAGCCAGCCTTTCCCATTTCGATGGCCAGCATCTGCTTGCCAGGGGCCACGCGACCGGAGAGATCGAACGATCCGTTGATATGGTTGTACTGACCGGTCAGCACGCAGGCCCGTGAAGGCGAGCAGATCGAGTTGGTGCAGAAGGCATTGGTGAAGAGGGCCCCTTCGTGTGCCAGCCGATCGATGTTGGGCGTGGGAGCAATCGCTGCCAGGCGGCTGCCGTAGGCCGAGATGGCATCCGCGGCATGATCGTCAGACATGATGTAGAGGATGTTTGGCCGCTCAGCTGCCACGCTCGTGACAGCCCAAAGCCCCAGCAGACACACGCCGAGAAATCGCATCACATGCTTTCCGTTAAAAGTCAGACTGACAGGTGAGGAGCATCTGTGAGACGCTCCCCGACACTTTTCACTTGCCTTCGGCGGCCCACTTCTTCATCAGCGCGATGTTCTGCTCGAGAATCTCTTCGCGCGGACTGCCCGCGGCCTTGGGGTTGCGGTAGGCATCCATATCGCTGTCATACATCGCCTCCGACTCCGCACCTTTGTCGTCGATCGCCTTCATCTTTTCCTGCAACTGGCCGCGGAGGGCGAGCAGCTGCTTGCGGTGGGCCGGATCCGCAGCGAGGTTGTGCAGCTCGTCGGGGTCGCTCGCGAGGTCGTAGAGCTCTTCGGCCGGTCGCGTTGGCGCGAAGAGCATCTCCTGCGTTTCGTTGAGCGTGCCCGCTGCGTGTACCTCCCGCAGGGCAATCAGAATCGACTTCCCATCCTTGTAGCGGTTCGGCTGGAGATGGGGACGCTCCGGCAGGAAGTTGCGGATGTACTTGTAGCGGTCGGTCCGCAGGCAGCGGATAAAGTCGACCGTTTCGTCGCAGCGGTCGCGGGCGGCGAAGATCGCCTCGCGGGGCTGGTAGTCGGCAGCAAGGATGTTCTGCGACTGCATCGAGGCGGGAATCTCAATGCCGGCGAGGGCGAGCGATGTGGCGGTGATGTCGATGTGCTCCACCAGGTCGTCGCGGACCTCGCCTGCAGCGATCCCCGGACCGGCGATCACCAGCGGCACATGCAGCCCTTCGTCGTAGAGAAACTGCTTCCCACGGGCGTGGCTGATGCCGTGGTCGGTCATGAAGATCACCACGGTGTTGTCGGCGTCGCCTTCCTCTTCCAGGCGAGCGAGGATCTCGCCAAGAAAGGCATCGGTCAGACGCACCGAGTCGAGATAGGCCGCCCAGTCTTCCAGCAGAACCGGATCACGAGGGTAGTAGGGGGGTAGCACGACCTTTTCAGGGTCGGTCTTGGAGCCAAACTTCTGCTTCATCCGGTTGGCAAACTTGAGAGCCGACTCACGTGTGCCGCCGCGATGTTTTCCGCCAGGGAGCTGGATCTGCGCAAAGAAGGGCTGGCCTTCCGCTCGCTCGCTCCAGTCAGCCCCGTCATACATCTCCTTGTTCCATACGAAGTTGTAGTCGGTCTTGCCGAGTTTGCCGCGGCCCTGGTTGGGCCAGCCGGTGATCGTGGTGTAGTAGCCCGCCTCTTGGAAGAGCTCAGGGACGGGACGGATGCCTTCGGGGAGCTGAATCTGGAGTCTGCCCCGGCCGCTGCGGTGGTGATGGGCTCCGATCGACGTCTGATACATCCCGGTGATGAAGGCGGAGCGGTTTGGCGAACAGACCGGCGCCGTGACGTAGGCGTTGGTGAACTTTACTCCCTTCTTTGCCATTTCATCGAGATGCGGCGTGTCGATCAGCGTTTCTCCGTAGCAGGAGAAGTTGGCCGACATGTCGTCGATAATCACCCAGAGGATGTTTGGCCGCGTTTGTGCGGCAACACCTGGCGTCGCGGCAATGAGTCCGATGGCAAGGGCGAGGATGCAGGCGACGGCTGATCGTTTCATGGTGTTTGAGCCTTTCGTTCGAGGAGTGTGGGCGGAGCGATCACGCTACGAAGAGGACGCGTCGCGTCGTCGTGCCTTCTTTTTCTTCTTCGTGGTCTTTCCGGTTCGCTCGAACTGGACCGCGTTGAACATGGAGAGGTCACTGCCATCACGCTTGCTGGTGATCACGACCGGCTTTTCTTTTTTTACCGTGATGCTGTAGCGGACATACTGCACACCTTCTTGATGCTCGCGGCTTAAGAACCGCATTGAGCCATCGTTGATGGTTGACTTGCCGCTTGAACGTTTGCCGGCAGACTCGATCTCGATCGCTGCGTTTTGCTCGGACGCCGCCCCATGGGCGAACACAAACACGTCGTAGCGACCCGCCGGGAGGTTGCGAACGGTGAGCACGAGGTCGACGTTGCGGGCATTGTGGTAGAGGTAGGCGTGGTAGACGTCGAAGGCACCAGGAATGCCCCATTCGCCGTCGTTTGGGGAGAGCTCAAGGGAGACTTCGGTTGGGCTGCCATCCGCCATTGGAAGACTGCTCTTCTCCGTTTCCCCAACGTCGACGAGCGTCCAGATGTCGTGTGGCCCGCCGATCGCGCCGTTGGGACGCACATCTCTCGCCGCCATCCCGAAGTTGATGTTGAGGATGCGGTTGGCCCGCTTTGAAAGAGGGCCGCTCGGCTCAGCAGGCGGTTGCGTGCGTGAGTCTGGTGAGCTGGCCTGGGACTGCTGAGAGGGAGCCTGCTCGCCGCGGCCCTGTTTGTCAGGGGCCTGATTTCCACGGTCACGTGCAGGAGCAGCACTGAGCACGACGTCGCGGCGGCCGCCTGAGGCCTCGATGTTTTCGGCAAAGGCGGGAGCTGCAGTTGCGGCCACACCTGCGACCAGGAGCACCGTAAGAAGCGGTGTTTGGAAATAATGCGGCATGCGGCTCCCCACGACAGTGCTCTCCCCAAGCGAATGCTCGCCAGTGTAGCCCGAGAATGCCTCGCCGGGCATGCCGGGAGACCCACGGCGACGCCGCGTGGGATCGGCGAGTGACGCAGGTGTGTGGTAGCGTGAGCGGAACTATGGCCGCGTAGGTCTGCGGTGAGGCAGCGATGAGAACAACAGACACAGGTCGTCGCCCGGGAGTGCGAGCGTGTGACATTGGCCGCCCCTCCCGTGCGGTGCGTCTGTTGGCCTGGGCCGCTGTCGCGGCAGGCCTTGGCTGCACGGCGGCCGTTTTTCACACCACCCGGTCAGAGGAACCTCGCGTGGCTGAGCAAGAGCGTGGCGAAGGGGAGATCGAGGGGCAGGAGACGGCAGACGAGGAGGGGCTGCTCAACCTGCGGCTGCCCACGTTCGGTGGCAAACAGTTCTGGACCGATCACTGCTGGCGTAATGGCTGGCGGGTGCAGCAAAACGCCGTCACGTCTCATTGGCGGCTGCTCGATCCAAACAACATTCGCTACTGCCGGGGGTCACGGAAGGCCTGTGAGCGAATGCTCAGTGAGCAGGCCGGGACGCTTGCGGAAAAGCCTCCGCATCATGTGGTGCTCCTGCATGGCCTATTTCGCTCCTCCGGCTCCATGCAGGCTCTGGGGGAACTGCTAGAAGAGCAGAAGCCTTGGAGGAGCGTGTGTTTTGAGTACGCAAGCACACGTGCCTCGATCACCGAACATGCGGCCGCATTTCGCGAGGTGATCGATGGACTGCCGCCAAACGCCACGCTGAGCTTCGTGGGCCACAGCATGGGCAACATCGTGGTGCGGCATGCGCTGGGTGACTGGGAGGCCGCCGGAGACCATGCCACGATCAGTCGGGTAAAGTCGGTTGTGATGCTCGGACCGCCAAACAACGGAGCCGCGATCGCACGGCAGCTGTCCAAGGTGCCGCCCTATGAGTGGATCGCCGGTAAAGGTGGCGTAGAGTTGGGCGCCGAGTGGGAGGCCTTCGAGGCCAAACTCGCCACACCGACATGCCCCTTCGGCATCATCGCCGGCCGGCTCCCCGACGTGGTCTACAACCCACTCGTGGGCGATGTTGGTGACTTTGTGGTCAGCGTTGATGAGACCAAACTCCCTGGGGCGGCGTTTTTGGAAGTTAGCCAAGGACACTCCTTTCTCATGGACGATGCGGCCGTGCAGGAGGCGGTGGTGAACTTCATCGACCACGAGCGATTTACCGAATAGCCGTTTGGCACCGCGAACGGCGGTGAATCGATCATCGATCACAGCATGTACTCCCGGCTGATCGAGACCTTGTTCACTGCGTGTGTGCCGCTGCATCCCTTGTGCAGACGGATACTCGTGCAGACGGATAATGGACCAAAGGCCAAAGGGACAGGGCTTACCGTGCGCGGCGACGCCGTTTCATCCACCAGCCCGCACAGGCAGTTCCGACCAGTCCCATCGCCCACGTCGATGGCTCGGGCACGGCAGCCAGACTTGCGAGTCGAAAACCGTTGGTGCTGGGGGCGAGCGCGGCTGTTGGGTCGTTCGTGAGCCTACTGGAGGACGACAGGTCGTCCGCGGATCCAGGCCAGTTGCCGCCCCGAATCCCAACTAAGGCGCCACCAGCACCCGTGAGGTCGTTCCACTCACGGACGTTCCCGCTCATGTCGAATGCCCCGTACGCACTTGTCCCTCCATTGGTCCCCACCGTCGTGACGTTGCCGCCTTGGCTATCCCAAACGGCACCACGGTCGAAGTTGGCAAAATTGCCCGTGCTTCCCGCCGATCCGTTCCCGGTCGAGTCTGATGTCACCTTCGTCGGGTCTGTGTCGCTCTGTGTGGCGTAGTCCCAATAGCCAGCGTTTGTGCTGCCGCCCTTGTAATACGCAGCTTTGTACCACTGGTCTTCTGTCGGCAGAAAATACGACGCTCCGGAGTTCACTGCCGGGGCATTCCCACTCGTAGCGTTATTGAGCGTGTAGGCTCCCGTCTCAGTGCTGCCTGATCCCTGGCCGTTCTCTAGCCAGTTGGCAACCCGCGCCGCATCGAACCAACTCACGTAGTTCACCGGCTTGTCGCCCCTGTCGGACTTCACAGTATATTTGCTGCCGTTGACCGCTCCGCTCGTGAAAATAATCCCGCCGCGGCGTTGGATGCCCATGTCCGTGTCGTAGACCGAGTTTGGATTGGTGCCGGTCGGGTCGACAGCATTCAGAAAGTCGGCGTATTGCGAGTTTGTGAATTCGAACTTCATGATCTGGAACGAATCGGCCACAGCACCATAGCCCGTGTCGTCAGCCGTGTTCCCCGGATCGCCCACCGTCACCCATTCAATCGTGATGCCGTGGGTGGGCGTGCTGGCGGCTGAAAGGGTGACAATGGCAAGGGCCAATCCGAGAAAACGTGACATGAAAAACCTTCGTTGTTGCTTTGGAACTGGAAGACGATGGAAACCAAAACTTCGAATCAAACTGCAACCATCGACGGCCGGGCGTTGCGGAATTGCTAGACGAGTGATCGCGGCAGCTTTGGTACTGACGCCGCGCGGCCTTCCGAGCGAACTTATCGAAAATGCTTGGTTATTTCAAAAAAAACTCTTCCGCAGAATCTGTGGGTGAATTCGGCGTCTTGGAA
>CALCGM010000368.1 GCA_937900985.1 uncultured Planctomycetaceae bacterium
CTGGAACGCCGCCAACCGAGACCAGATCATCCGACAGCAGGTCGTTCACGGCCACGAGACGGGCAGCTGGTTTTTTGCCGACCCCGACTCCGCCCCGGGCGGCCGGCTGGCCCACACGGCGCTGGCGATCCTGACCCTGGAGGTCTACTATCGCCTGCTGCCCATCTACGGCGAGCAGGCCGTGGATGGCGGCTTCTAGCGGTCCGTGGAAAACACATCCACGGCCTTTCTTCGCGGCAGCGACGCCCCCCTACGCCGAGGGCTTGAGGGACGCCCGTCGCCGCATCCTGCGGCGGCAGACCGAGCCCACAGCCCGCGAGGCGGCCCGCGGTCTACACTACCGTGTGGAAGGATCATGATCGCCGCGGGCAGCGGTCCTGAGCTTCGCTGGCGATCGTCTCCGTTCGGGCCTCCTTAAACATCCCATGAGTCTTCGCACGTTCTCCTGGCTGGCTGTGGTGATTGGCGTGACCGTGGCGGCGGTCGGCTGGTTTGGGATCGCGGGCACGCTCGCTCTCCTGGTCGGCCTCGCCTGTGTGGCCGCCCACGTCGCTGGCAATGCGATCGGCACAAGCATCCGTGATGCGACCGACCGTGACATGCCCACCCGTTCGGCTGACCACATGGTGGTGCCGGCACGCCAGCCGCCCACCCTCCTCGAGCGAGGCGAGAGTCTGGGGCGACTGGTGCCGGTTTCCGCAGGAATCGGCAGCCTGGCCGGCGGCCTGATCGGCATGTCGTGCCTGGTGGTGTTTGTCGGCAGTTCGGTCCCCGGAGCCATCCTCGGAGGCGTTTCGTCGGCGGTGATCGGCGGCATCGGCGGATTCCTGATCGCCAGCTTCATCGAGGTCGTCCGCTCCGCCTTTCGTGAGGCCGAGCAGGCTGAGCCGCGGCCCGTCCCGCGACACCCGCTCAAAGGGTGAGTCTGCGGGGGATTCGCGGGTGTCGGCCGGGGCGTCATGGGTCGCTTCCCTGGCGATCAAAGAGTTGGTACCCTCGCATGAGAGACTTTTTTTGCGGTTTTGCAGCCGGATCGACCGAGAACCGAATGAACGGTTTCGAGCGACTGGTGCAAAGCTGTTTTTCTGGAGACATGGATCGCCATGGCAAAGCCACATCGCGGCCTGAAGAAGGCCAACCACGGTGCCCGCCCCGCAAACAGCAAGGCACGCAAGCGGAAGCGTCGGCACGTCAAGACCTGAGACGCCTTCTGCCGATGACGGGAGGGGTGGCAGTGCTGCCGCTCCTTCCGCACCGTGCGTTCGTTTGCGGGTGTCAGGCCATCGTTTTCTGAGTGGAGCGGGTGTCGTGCCTCCTCGAGACTTCATCATTCATCCGAGCGAGTACGACCTCGACGCCGTCCTTGCCGATATCGAAGAGATTCGCCGCTGGAACATGCAGCGATTCGAGATGGAGCAGCTCACGGCCATCGTGCACGAAGATGTGCCGAGGGGGCTCTGTGTCGGCTACAAGGATGTGGGCAGTGACGAGTTTTGGGCTCGCGGCCACTTCCCGTCGATGCCGCTGATGCCCGGCGTGTTGATGTGCGAAGCAGCCGCCCAGCTCTCGAGTTATTTCGCCTCGAAATACAACCTGCTTGAGGCAGAGGTGATCGGCTTCGGCGGCCTGGAAGACGTGCGGTTTCGCGAGCCGGTCGTGCCTGGCGATCGCCTGGTGATCGCGGTCGAGCGGATCCGAGTTCGACCCAAAGCGATGATTGTCTGCCGCTTCCAAGGTCTCGTTCGCGATTCGATCGTGGTGGACGGAGTGATCAAGGGCGTTCCGCTTCCGGTTGAGAGCCTGCCCGCCGCAGCCGACCGGCAGGCCAACAGCAGCCCGTCCTGAGAACGCCATGCCCGGTCGTGGTCCCAAGAAACGCGGACGTGGTGGGGATCCCGCCGAGCACCTGCGTTCGCTGACCGAACTGCTCCCCACGGAAGCCGCCGCAGACAGCGAAGCCTGGCTTCCCGCCCCCCTCGATCCAGCGGTGCTGTTTTCCCAGCCGGCGGCGATCGAGCTTGAGGTGGGCTGCGGCAAGGGCCTGTTCCTCGCCTCCGCTGCAGAGGCTCAGCCGAAGCGAAACTATCTCGGTGTCGAGCTAGCCCCTGGGTATGCAGAACTCACCGCCGCCCGCTGCGCTGCCCGCGGGCTCCCCAATGCCCAGGTCATCTCCGGCGACGCCACCCTGCTGATTCGCAGCCTGCTGGCCGACCACTGCGTGCAGGCGGTGCATGTCTACTTTCCGGACCCCTGGTGGAAAGCGCGGCATCGCAAGCGGCGGGTGCTCTGCCAGCCCTTCTTTCAGCAGGCGGCACGGATCCTCGCCTCAGACGGCACGGTGCATGTCTGGACGGATGTTGAAGAGTATTTTCTCGAGGCAATGGACGCGGCGGCCGCCACCGGGCTCTTTCAGCCACCGCGAAGCGTTCCCGAACCGGCCGCCGAAAACGACTTCGACTACCGCACCCACTTCGAGCGGCGGACACGTCTGGCCGAGAAGCCGGTCTGGCGGGCCGAACTCGACCGCACAGACCTCAGCCCACCGCATCGCCAGCCGATCACCCCCTACGAACGCATCCGCCTCCAGACAGCTGCCGCCAAGACCGGCCATCCGGGCAGGCCTACGGAATGACCGCCGGCGGCGACTCGTAGGTGCGGCCCGTCGTGGCATCGGGGCTGCTGCCGCAGGCGATCTCGTAGAGCTGCTCACCCGCCGGGGTCGGATAGGAGCCGCTGATGCACGCCTGACAGAGCCAGGAGGGATCCAGGTCGATCGAGCGGGCCACCGAGTCGATCGGCAGATACCGCAGCGTGTCGGCCCCGAGCACCTCAGCCATCTTCCGCTGCGACTCCTCGGTGAGCTGCCCGTCCTCGAGAAACTTCGGGGCAAACAGCTCGTGGATCGTCGACATGTCGATGCCGTAGAAGCAGGGAGCGATGATCGGCGGACAGGCGATGCGGACGTGGATCTCGCGGGCCCTGCCGAGCGACCGCATCCGCCCCAACAGCACCTTCATCGTTGTGCTGCGGACGATGGAGTCTTCCACAAGAATCACCCGCTTGCCCTCCAGCACCTCCCGCAGTGGGGTGTATTTCGATTCAGCCTTCTGGCGACGGCTGGAGGCGCCGTCGATGAAGGTGCGGCCGGTGTAGCGGTTGCGAATCAGCCCTTCGACCGACGGGATCGAAAGCCGGTAGGCCATCGCATCGGCCGCGGCCTTACTCGTGTCGGGCACGGGCACGACGACAGTCTCGGAATCGATCGGGATCGTTTCCAAGCGGGCGAGCTCCTCGCCAAGCCGCTTGCGGGTGAGGTAGACACTCCGCTCGTCCATGCTGCTGGCCACGTTGGCAAAGTAGATCCACTCAAAAAAGCAGTGCGCCCGCTGGGTGTTTTCGGAGAACCGCTCGAACCGCACGCGATCCCCCTCGACCAGCATCGCCGTCCCCGGTTCGAGCGACCGGATCGATTCCGGCGGGAAGCCGAGGTTGAGCAAGGCCACGCTCTCGCTGGCCGCCGCGATCAACGGACCATCTTGGGCAATCTCCATCGGACGAATGCCCAGCGGATCGCGGGCCACCAGCAGCCGGCCGCAGGCATCGAGCATCGTCAGATTCCAGGCACCATCGAGGCGACCGGAGATGCTCCGGAGCACGTCGATCAGATCGGGATTGCCATCGCCCGAGAGGGCCATCCCCAGGAGGTGCATCAGCACCTCCGTGTCGTTGTCACGGACGAGGTGGTTGTCGCTGCCGGCGAGCACCTCCTCACGCAGGGCCGCATAGTTGGCAAGCTGCCCGTTGAAGCCGAAGGAAAACCATTTGTGCTTCTGAATGTGGGGCCGCTCAAGCGGCTGGGCGTAGCCACGGTCTTCAGCGCCGCAGGTGGCATAGCGGACATGGCCAATGGCGGCCGGGCCGACATGCTGCTCCATCAGGCTTTCATACTTGCCTCGATGGCTCATGCGAAACACTTCGCTGACGCTGCCGAGCTCCTTGTAGGTGGCCAAGAGCTGGTTGCGGTCTGGGTTCCAGACGGTCATGCCGGCCGAGAGCTGGCCGCGATTCTGGATGTCGAGCAGCATCCGCGGCACCAGCCTGGAAACCTCACCAGCCCCCTGGGATGGCACCAACGGGCTCGTCGTGGCACCGGGAAGGTGACAGATGGCCACCAGGCCACATTCGTGATAAAGATCGCTCATTGCTGGCAGGACAGGGGCATTCGGGGCGTCGGGGCGACCGACTCGGGCCGAGACGGCATCGGGCAGCTGCCAAACTCGCAGAGCCTTCGAAGTCTACACCTGCCTTGGGCAAAACGCCATCAGACAGCCTTGTTCCGCAGTCGCGGTGGGCGGAGTGCCGCCATGGGCGGTAGGATAGCCGCGAGTGGCGGAGAGGTTTCCGCCGAACGCCGCCCGCTTCCTCCACCGATGCCCGCTGCCGTCCGAGAGCACGTCCTCCACCGAACCAGCACCGTTGTCGTGAAGGTGGGCACCCGCGTGCTCACCCGCAGCGATGGTCTCCTTGATCAGCAGCGGATCGCATCGCTGAGCCGTCAGATCGACGGCGTCCTGGCGACAGGCCGCCAGCTCGTGCTGGTTTCCTCAGGCGCCGTCGCGGCGGGGATGGGACGGCTCGGCCTCACACGGCGGCCGCGAGAGCTGTCTGACCTGCAGGCGGTCGCGGCGATCGGGCAGAGTTTGCTGGTGGAATCGTATGAGCGGGCCCTGCGAGAGCACCGCCGCCACGCCGCGCAGGTCCTCCTCGTTGCCGATGACCTGCACGACCGTCGCCGCTACCTCAACATTCGCAACACACTGCGGAAAATCCTCGATCATCAGGCGGTTCCGATCGTCAATGAAAACGACACCGTCAGCGTTGAGGAGCTGCGGACGAGTTTCGGCGACAACGACCATCTGGCCGCACAGGTCGCCACGCTGCTTTCGGCCGAACTCCTCGTGCTGCTTTCGGATGTGGAAGGGCTCTACGACAGGTCGCCAGAGATGCCGGACGCCCGTGTGATCCCGCATGTCGAGCGGATCGACGGCGGAGTGGAGGCCCTCGCCCACGACCGCCTTGGCGGCCTCTCCAAAGGTGGCATGGCCAGCAAGATTGCCGCCGCGAGGATGGTGACGGAGGCCGGCGGCGACTGCGTGATTGCCTCCGGCCGCAGTGACGACGTGCTGCCTCGCATTTTTGCGGGGGAAGACGTGGGCACGCTCTTCACCACCAGGGGCGAGGCGATGCCGGCCCGCAAGCGGTGGCTCGGCTGGTCGGCAGACTGCAGGGGCAGCCTGATGGTGGATGCGGGAGCGAGGGATGCGATTGTCAGCCGTGGCTCAAGCCTGCTGGCAGCCGGCATCCAAGCCGTTGAGGGCTTCTTCACCTGCGGTGATCTCGTCAGCCTGGCGACATTCGATCCAGACACGACCACAGCCCAGGCCCCTTTCGCCCGTGGCCTGGTCAACTACACCGCTGCTGAGGTCCGTCAGATTGCCGGACTCAAAACCGAGCAGATCGGTGAAGTTCTCGGTACGTTTCCCTACGAGGAAGTGATCCACCGCGACAACCTTTCGGTGATTCGCCGCGGCTCCACGCAGCCGGCCGCCACGACGGCGACCGTCCCCAGCCCTCCCGACGCTCCTGCCTGAGAATCTGCCTGCTGCAATGTTTCCCGAACTTTTCATCATTCTGGCCCTGATCCT
>CALCGM010000369.1 GCA_937900985.1 uncultured Planctomycetaceae bacterium
TTGCCCTGTGAGAGCAGGCGGATGTTTTCCATCGAGCCGCCGGTGCTTTCGGCCGCCACTCGCCAGCCGAGATCCCCCTGCGCGTCGTTGATCACATCGCAGACGGCGCTGCCGACGGTGTAGAACACGCCGCCGATCGGCGCGGTGCCCACGCTGATAAACTCCCGCTTGTCTGCACCGCCGGAGCAGCCGGCAATCGTCACCAGAAAGAGGGCGGCTGCTGCCAGTCGCTGGTGCTGGTGCGTTCCTGCCGGGTGTGAGGTGCGGAAACCGGAGGCGGCAGCAGTCATGGAGAATCTCCCAAAGAAGCGGTGCACGGATGCGGTGTCGCGGGGCGAAAGCCCCCAAACACGGCCCACAGCCTACGATCCGCCGCAGCGATTCGCCACGGTGGCCTGCCATCACCGCGGCGGATGGCAGCCCCGCTCAGCCGGCCGACATCCGTGGAGCCTTGGGGGCGTCGTCGGGAAGGGTGGGAATCCGCCAGATCACTACCAGCCCGATCGCCACGAGCACGACCAGCACCAGCCGCAGCCAGTCAGGCAGGCTGCTGAGCACGAAGCTCACGGTCACCACCGCGGCCACCATCGCCACCGCCCGGTATTTCAGCGACTTGCGGATGCCGCGGTAGTGGTGCCAGTCGTCGAGAGTGGGGCCGAACGACTTCGATCGGTGCAGCCAGGCATGCAGCCGCGGTGACCCCTTGTAGAAGCAGTAGCTCGCCAGCAACAAAAACGGGGTCGTCGGCAGCAGAGGCAGCACCGCCCCAATCACCGCCAGCCCCAGGCAGAGCCAGCCGCCCACGACATACAGAAAACTCTTGATTGGCTCGGTCGTGGGCTTGAGGTCCATGTCAGCCGGCCCCTCGGGGGGCCCTGCGAGGCATGTGGCGTGCGAGGTGCCTGTGAGCATACGGTTCGCTCCTCGCCGCGTCGCGGTCAGGATGCCAGTCGGGCGGTTTCCCAGCCACCCGAAAAAGCGTATGCTCCCGCTCGAAAACGCACACAGGCGGAAATCGTCAGCGTCCAGTTTTTACGCCCACCTCCGGAGATGAAATCCATGCCCCTGGTCCCGATGCGAACCCTGCTCGATCACGCCGCCGAAAACGGCTACGGCATCGCCGCCTTCAACGTGAACGACATGGAGCAGATCCAGGCGATCATGGAGGCCGCCAAGGAAACCGAGAGCCCGGTGATCGTGCAGGCCTCGCGGGGAGCCCGGAAGTTCAGCCAAGACGCCTACCTGCGGCATCTGATGCTCGCTGCTGCGGAGCTCTATCCGTGGATTCCGATCGCCATGCACCAGGACCACGGCAACTCGCCGGAGACCTGCCAGAGCGCGATCGACAACGGCTTCACCAGCGTGATGATGGACGGCTCGCTGCAGGAAGATGGCAAGACGCCGGCCGACTTCGACTACAACGTTCGCGTCACCAAGCAGGTGGTCGACAGCGCGCATGCCCAGGGCGTGTCGGTGGAGGGTGAGCTGGGCTGCCTCGGCTCGCTCGAAAGCGGCACCGGAGAGGCGGAAGACGGCCATGGCGCGACCGGCACGCTCTCGCACGACCAGCTGCTGACCGATCCCGATGAGGCTGCTCGTTTCGTCGAGGCGACGGGTGTTGACGCGCTCGCCGTGGCGATCGGGACCAGCCACGGGGCCTACAAGTTCACCCGCAAGCCCGACGGCGAGGTGCTGGCCATGGGCCGCATCGAGGAGATCCACAAGCGGCTTCCCAACTGCCACCTCGTGATGCACGGCTCGTCGAGCGTGCCGCAGGAGCTTCAGGACATCATCAACGAGTTTGGTGGCCAGATGCCGCAGACCTGGGGCGTGCCGGTCGAGGAGATCCAGCGAGGCATCCAGCATGGTGTCCGCAAGATCAACGTCGACACCGACAACCGCATGGCGA
>CALCGM010000370.1 GCA_937900985.1 uncultured Planctomycetaceae bacterium
GTGCTCACCGGAGCCGACCTCCGCAACTTCGTGGGCGACACCTCGCGGCCGGCCACCGACAAGACGCTGCGAGGAGCGATCAAGCCCTACCTCGACGCCCTGCTCGCCGCCGAAACCGCGCCGGCCATTGGCGAGTCGCTCGAGCTCGACCTCACCGCAACCCTTTCCGCCGAGAGCCGCGACCTGCCGGTGGGCGGGAGCATCCGCGTGTCGGCCCAGCGACGCTGAGTGCGGCGGCCGCTTGTTCGTCAAGCACAAACCGCAGCGGCTTCTCCACCCACTCACCGGCGTAGCCGATGCCGATGCGGGGCGTGCGAAGGATCCGCCGGGCTGGCACCTTCACCCCTGCATCCTCAAACCAGACGCCCGAGGCCTCCACGGCCTCCGCACCATCGAGGCTGCGGTCGATCCCGAGCGCCTTGGTCAGCCGCCCGGGCCCCACGACATCGCCTGCTCCCCGCAGCAGCACCGCCGCCGGAACGCCCGGCTTGCCGGTCACGATATTGAGCATCCAGTGCATGCCGTAGCAGAGGTAGACATACCAGCAGCCAGCCGGCCCAAACATCGTGGCGTTGCGGTTGGTCATGCCACGGCTGCCGTGGCAGGCGAGGTCGTGGCTGCCGAGATAGGCCTCCACCTCCGTCACCGGCAGCCGCACCAGGCCATCGGCCGTGCGGGCCACAAGCTGCATGCCGAGCAGCTGCCGGGCGACGCGGTCTGCCGGACGGTCGAAAAACGCCGCCGGCACCACCGCCGGCCGGCTAGCCATGCTCAGCTCCTGCCAAGGCCGCCAACAGGGGATCGCCAGCGACTGTCGACGCCGGCACGCGGGCGAGCTCCTCGGCCGTCTCCATCGCTCGCACCTGCTCGCCAGCCATGCCGAAGAGCGAGTAGGCCACCGGCACAAGAATCAGCACGATCAGCGTGGTGGCCGCCAGGCCAAACACGATCGAGGCCACCATCGGAATCAACAGCTGCGCCTGGAAGCTCTTCTCCAGCAGCAGCGGCATCAGGCCGCCGATGGTCGTCACGCTGGTGAGAAACACCGGCCGAAACCGCAGGCAGCCCGCCTCGCGGAGCGCCTTCTCCACCGGCTGCCCATCGCGAATCCGCATGTTGATGAAGTCGACGAGCACGATCGAATCGTTGACCACCACACCCGCAAGGGCCACGAGCCCGAACATGCTGAAAATCGTCAGCGGCATGCCGAGAAACGCATGACCAAACACCGCCCCGGCACAGCCGAAGGGAATGATGCCAATGATCAGAAACGGCTGGAAGTAGCTCTTAAACTCGATCGTGAGCAAGACAAACATCGCAAAGATCGCGACGACAAAGCCCACGCCGAGGCTGCCAAGCGATTCCTGCGTCTGCTCCTGCTCCCCCTCCCACCGCACCCGCAGCAGTGGAAACTCAGCGAGCAGATCGGGCATCAGCCGTTGCTGCATGTCGCCGACGACCTGTGAGCTCGTCAGGCTCGTGGAGGCCTGGTCGATGTCGGCCAACACCGTCACCGACCGCTTCTGATTGATACGGTTGATCTCGGAATAGCCGCGGACGATCGAGATGTCGGCGAGCTCTTTCACCGGCCGCACGAGCCCGTCTGGTCCGTCTACCTGAATGTCGTCGAGGGCGGTGAAGTCGCGCCGCTCATCCCGCGGATAGCGAACCATCAGCTTCACCTCATGCCGGCCGCGCTGCAGCCGCATCACCTCTTCCCCGTAGAAGCTGGCACGGATCGTGGCGGCCAGGTCGGCCAGCGACACGCCCATCGCCTCGGCATCCGGCTTCACCTTCACCTGATATTCCCACTTGCCCGGCCGCGAATCGTCATCGACATCAATCACGCCTTCGTAGTCTCGAAGGAAGTCTTTGCACTGCTCAACGGCCGCATCGAGCTGCCGAGCACCTTCCGGATCCGCTGGCGCGAGCAGCTTGAACTCGATCGCCTTGCCAGCCGGCCCGATGTTTTCAGTGCCGTAGACGAGGCTCTCACTGCCGACGAAGCTCCCCGACAGCTCCCGCCACTGACTGATAAACTCCTCGCTGGTCACATCGCGATCGCCCGCATCGACAAGCTCCACCGTGACCGCCCCCACATGGCTGCCTGTGGTTCGCGAATCGTTGCCAAGGGCTCCGGGGCTGGTGATCTGGCCGACAGCCAGATGCACAAGCCGCACGATCGAAGGCCCTTCGGGCCGCGAAAACTTCTTCGACACCTCGAAGGCCGCCCGCTCAATCCGGCCCACCGCCTCCTCGGTGATCGCTGCCGGCGTGCCGTCGGGGAAGACCAACTTGGCCTGCAGCCGGTTGGCATCGAGCTTGGGAAACAACGAAAAGGGCGTGATGCCGCTGCGGACGATGCCCACGGCGATCACGAGGGCGGCCACACCAACAGCCAGGGTGGCCAGCCGATTGGCGAGAGCGAGGTCGAGCAGCCGGGCATAGATGTTTTTGATAAACCAGGCCATGCCCGCGTCGCAGGCAAACCGCAGACGATTGAGCAGCCAGAGCACGGGCTTCAGCGGCCAGAGGATCGCCCCCAGGATCGAGAGCACGAGGCTCTTCTCATGGGCCAGGTGGCCAGGCAGCACAAGGCAGCTCTCGATCAGCGACACCGCCAGCGTGCAGATCACCGCAAACGGCATTACTTCAATAAACTTGCCCATCACGCCAGAGACAAACAGCAGCGGCATGAAGGTGATGATCGTGGTCGTCACACTCGCCGTCACGCTCGGCACCACCTCGGCGGTGCCGTCGATCGACGCCTGCTCAGAGCTCTTGCCCATGCGGCGATGCCGCTCGATGTTTTCGCTGACCACGATGGCATCGTCGACCACGATGCCCAGCGCCATCAGAAAGGCAAACATCGACAGCATGTTGAGCGTCTGATCGGTGACGAACATCAGCGCCCCTGTGGCCAGGATCGAGATCGGAATCCCGAGCGCCACCCAAAACGCGAGCCGGATGTCGAAGAACAGAGCCAGGATCACAAACACGATCGCCAGCCCCTGAGCGCCACTCTTCATCAGCAGCTCAAGCCGGTCGCGGACGTCGACCGACTGATCCGCCCAGGTGGTCATGGCGTAGCCGTCGGGAAGCGTGGTCTCGTCGACATAGGCCTTCACATCAGCGACCATCGCCAGCAGGTCTTCGCTCGACGTGCGGTCGATCGCCACCACCATGCCGTCTTGGCCATTGATGCGGTTGATGCTCGCCACATCCGCAAACTCATCGCGAACCACCCCGAGATCGCCCACCGTGAGCACCACGCCATCGGGCAGTGTGACCACAGGCAGCTCGGCGATCTCCTCACCGACATACTTCTTGTTCTTCCCGCGGAGGAGGATTTCGCCGGAGTCGCTCCGGATCGTGCCGCCAGGCAGCTCAAGGTTTTCACGGCGGACGATGTCGGCCACCTTCCGCAGCGAGAGCCCATACTTCCGCAGCGAGTCTTCCGACATCTCGATATCGATCTGATAGTCCTTGGCGCCGATCAGGTTGGCCGAGGAAACGCTCGAGAGGCCCAGCAGGTCTTCGCGGACTTTCTCCGCCATGACCCGCAAAGCGGCCTCCGACTCCGGCGTCATCGGCTTGCCCGACGTATCGATCACACCCACGCGGATCGCCGGCTGCCGCAGGGTGATCTGCTCCACCTTGGGGTCTTCAATGAGCTCGGGAAAACTCGGAATGCGGTCGACGGCGGAGCGAATCTCGCTGACCACCTTCTGGACGTCGTCGACCGTTGGCTCGAGCTCAAACACGCAGAAGCCGGAGCTTTCCTGGGCAACGCTCGTGAGCTTCTTGATGCCAGCAACGCTGCGGCACGCCTCCTCGACCTTCTGGCAGATGCCCTCCTCGACCTCCTCAGGCGTGGCCCCCGGATAGGGCACGGTGACCAGCACGATCTCCAGCTCAAACTCCGGAAACACCTCTCGCCGCATCGAGTAGAAGCAGAAGGCGCCCAGCAGCAGCACGGCAGCCACGAGCGTGTTCATCGCCGGCATGTTGTTGACGGTCCAGCGGATAACGCTGCGCATCGCTCAGTTCTCCTCTCG
>CALCGM010000371.1 GCA_937900985.1 uncultured Planctomycetaceae bacterium
CAGTCGCACAGATCTGTTGAACCGTTTCTCCAGATACTCATAAGCACTGGTCGCATCGATCTTGCGAAAGAAGGGAAGAAACAAGCCCACCACCAGCGGCGTGACCACCAGCACCATCATGTTCACCGGGAAGTACACCCAGTCCGTGGCATAGGACTTGGCAGGAATCGCCATAAACGTGATCGAGCTGAGCATCGTGGCGAAGATGCTCAGGCCCGCGACAAACCAGGGCACCCGCTGCCCTCCCCGGAAAAAATCATCCGTGCTCTCGTTGCGAAAGGCAAAGAAGCCCCCCACCGCCAGCATCGCCAGGAGATACAGGCTCAGCACGGTCGCATCCACGATGCCGAAGCGGCCCTCTTGCGGCTTCAGCCGCACACTCCAGACGGCATCGGTCCGCACGCGTGGCCGCACTTCACCCGTCGGCAGAATGATTGGATCAGCAACCGGGTCGGGCCCAAGCCGAACCGCCGTCGTCGTCACCGGAGCTGCAGGCAAGGCACCAGCCGGGGTCCAGGTGTCGGTGATGGCATGGTAGGCCCAGGCCTCCGCGGGAAAGCCCGGGTGGGTATCACGGAGCACATCCGCCTGCCCGAAGAGGCTCCCATCATCCCCACCCAGGATCAGCACGTGGCTTTGTCCAAGCGGCACACCTGTCCCCGCCATCAGACACCGTGGTGCCTCCGCCCGTTGACGCCAGCCATCCCCCTGCCCTGTCGCCAGACGGAGCGGCGAAAACTCGTAGACATCCCTCAGCAGCTGCACCTCACCTGTGGCCGTCTCCCGCCGACCGCTGATCAGGTAGAGGCATTCGCTGAGGCCGTTGTGCTGCGGCACCATGATGCCAAACCCACGCGGAGGGCCAGGCCACGGTGGCTCCTCACGCCACGCCCATGTGTCCGCATCTCCGGTGAGATCGATCGACCAGAGCCGGTTCTCGGCATCCGCAAGCGTTGCGGTGGGCGTGCCCGCGGCAACGTAGACCGTGTCTCCGATCGCAGCACCACATCCGTAGGCAGACGGCATGGGCAGCGGCGGTAGCGGCTGCTGCTGAAGCTGCTGACGCGATGCATCCCAGGTCAGCAGAAAGGCGTCGGCAAAGGTGGTGGTCGCGTCGTTGCCTCCCACGCAGACCACGCCTTTTGAAGTCGACACGGACACGCCGTAGCCGGCCGGACGCGACAACGTCCCAGCAGCGAGCCAGTGCCGCTTGCCACTTTCGCCGTCCGTGGAAACCAACACCCAGACCGCATCGTGCCAGGCCTTCTCTGACTCCCAGACTGGTGCAGCGAAGTTGGCTCCTCCTGCTACGATCACCGCCTCGCCGTGGACGCCGACAAAGGGCCCCGCCACACCGACCGGATCTGGTAGCGGGGGCAGGGCCTCACTGGCAAGTTCGATGGCGACTGCCGGGCGGAGGGCCGTCACCAGGAGCATCAGGCACCAGCTCAGGGACGTTGTTCGCCTCACCAGTTCAGCCTCCAGTCACCAGTTCGGATAGGCCGGCGGCTGTCAGGTCGCGATGGAGGTCGGCGATCGCTGCGGCTGTCATTCGTGGCAGCGGCCGTCGCGTTGGCCCACACGACGGCCCTACCAGCTCCATCGTTGCCTTCAACCCACTCACGCCAGAGTCCGCCACAATCCGTCGTGTGATCGCAGTGGCCTGTGCCTGCAGACTGCGGGCCTCCTCAACACGTCCTGCCTCGAAGGCGGCGAGCATCCTGCGGTAGAGCGGTGCCATGAAGTTGTAGGTGCTCCCGACCGCACCATCGCAGCCAGCAGCCCAGGCTGAGAGCAGCATCTCATCAACACCAAACAGGGTGGCGAACCTGCCATCTGCAACCGCACGGCAGCGGATCAGCATGTCGATCTGCGGATGGCTGAACTTGATCCCGGCGAGTGTGGGCAACTGCTCGGCAGCGAGCTGCATGATGTCCGCCGCATCGAAGCCAAGCCCGCTCAGCTGTGGGATGTGGTAGTAGTAAAACGGTGTGTTGGCAGCAGCTGCGGCAATCTCCGCGACTGTGGCCACCAGGGTCTCGATGTCTGCCACCCGGTAATACGACGGTGGCACCGCGCTGATCGCGTCGGCACCGATCGCCTCGGCATGCCGGGCCAGTTCTTTGGCATCCGCCACGGCGTTGTGGCCCACCTGAACCACGACAGGAATCCGTCCTGCCACCGCCTCCAGATAGGCTGCCGCCACCCGCTTCCGCTCGTCGGTGGTCATTGATGGACCTTCGCCTGTGCTTCCACAGACGTAGAGCCCCTCGACGCCCTCGCCCACCAGCCGTTCGACAATCGCCGCAATCGGTCCGCAGTCGATCTCTCCCTCGGCCGTCATCGGCGTAAAAGTCGCCGCAATCAGTCCACTGAGTCTCGTCACAAACACTCCCCAAAAGATCGTCTTCCCTGCGGCAAGAATACCTCAAACCCGCAGCCGCATCGGGTATGCTCAGCCCAGGCTTCCACAATCCCTATCATCTGCTCAGCCGAGATTCCCCATGCCTTCCTCTGCAGATCACGACAGCCGCCCGGCCTCGCCCCTGCGCGTGGGCGGCTCGGTGCTCGACGTGGTCGGCCAAACGCCATTGGTGCGACTGCAGCGGTATTGCGGTGACTGTCCGCCAACGGCCTACGCCAAGCTGGAATCGATGAATCCCAGCGGCAGCATGAAAGACCGGGCAGCGATCCGCATGATCGAAGAGGCTGAGACCACCTACAGTCTCAAACCGGGCAGCACCGTGATCGTGGCCACCTCGGGCAACATGGGCCTGGCCATGGCGATGGTCTGCGCCGTCAAGGGTTTTCGGCTGATCTGTGTGGTGGACCCGAAGATCTCCCCCGCGACCGAACAGTGCCTCAGGCTTTATGGCACCACGATCGTGAAGATCTATCAGCGTGACAGCACAGGGGGCTATCACCTCACACGCCTCGAACGGGTCGCCGCCCTGCGGGCAGAATATCCCAACGCTGTCTACATCGATCAATACGACAGTCCTGCCAATGTCGCCGCGCACACGGCTTCGACGGGCCCCGAGATTCTGGAGGCACTCGGCGGACACGTCACCGCCGTGGTGCTCTGCGTGGGCACAGGCGGCAGTTCGATGGGGGTGGCTCGCTTCTTTCGCAAGCACTCCCCCGCCACCGAGATCTGGCTGGTGGATGAATACGGCTCACTGGCCCTCCCAGGGAATCCGGGGCCTGCCGACCGCTATCTCAACGGCATGGGCACGAGTATCGCACCGGCCAACTACGATCCGCCCACCTTCGCACAGTTTGTCGACCATGTGGTGTATGTGCAGGCTGCCGAAGCGATTCAAGCGGCGGTCGCCGTCGCCCGTAGCGAAGGGCTGCTCATCGGTGGCACCGGAGGCGCGGTCCTGCATGTGCTGCGTGACATCGCTGCGAGCCGCTATGCCGCTGGAGACACGATCGTAGGCGTCCTGCCCGACCATGGCAGTCGCTACAGCGACACCCAGTTCAACAAGGAATGGCTGTCGGTGCGTGGCATCGATGTGCCGGAACTCTTTTCCGATCACGCTTCCGAGATCAGCCCATGACGCTCCTGCTCACTCAGCACGACCTCCTCACCTGTGGCGCGGACGACCTCAGTCTGGCAGCTGATGCGATTGAGGAGATGTTTCGTGTGCACGCAGCGGGCCAGTTCACCGCCCCGCCGAGCAGTTTTCTGAAGCGGCCTGAGAAGCCACACGTCGCCGATCGCTTCATCGGCCTCTCAGCACACCTCGGGGGCAGTTTCGACGTCGAAGGCATCAAGTGGATTGGCAGCGCTCACGAAAACCCGGCCCGAGGACTTCCGCGTGCCAACGCCGTGATTGTTCTCAACGACGCCCAGACGCGGCTGCCGCTGGCCATCATGGAAGGAGGACTGATCAGTGCCCTCCGCACCGCCGTCGTGCAGGGGCTGGCTGCCCGCTGGCTGGCAAGGCCTGACGCTCGAACGGTAGGCGTAATCGGCGCCGGACGGATCTCCGCACTCACGCTGCACGTCCTCCACAGCTGGTTTCCGAACCTCAACTGCTACCGCTGCTTTGACCTCAACACTGACCGCAGCCGCCGCTTTGCTGAGCACATGGCCACGCTCGGTGTCAGGGTTGAGATCAAAGACAGCTACCAGGCTGCCATTCGGGAAGCGGATATTGCCATCGCTGCGACGACCGCCGAGGAGGCCTACGTGGCGGCTGAGTGTTTCAAAGAAGGCGCGCTGTTTCTCAACGTCTCACTGATGGATCCCACGTTTGCCTTTGTACAGCGTGCCGACAAGATCGTCGTCGACGACTGGAAACAGTGCATCCACTCCGACCGGGTGCTCGCACGCATGCACCGCGACGGCCTCCTCGACTGCGAGCAGGTGCATGCGGAGTTTGGTGAAATCGTGGCGGGCCACAAGCCTGGCCGTGAACACGACCACGAACGGATCTTCTTCAATCCCTTTGGCTTGGCCATTGAAGACCTCGCCGTCGCAACTGCACTCTACCGGCGAGCCCGTGAGTTGGGAGTTGGCCAGACGATTGACCTCATCGATCAGGAATGGGACGTGCTGTTCTAACTCTCATGGCTGGTCCCACGCTCATCTCGTCGTTCCCTTCGGGCCCGCGCCACTGCACGTCCAATGACCTCGTGTCGAGCGACCGCATTGTCGGCATCGACATCGTCCGTGGGTTTGCTTTGTTTGGGGTGCTCCTGGTCAACATGTACTCCTTCGGAGCTGACTCCATCGCATGGAACGCCGCTCCAGACCGGCTCTGTTTTCTGTTGAAGCATGTGTTTTTTGAGTCCAAGTCATGGACGCTTTTCAGCCTGCTCTTCGGCGTGAGCTTTGCGACCCTGATCCGCCGCTGGCCAGCCGCGATTGCGACGCAGCACATGCTGCGGAGGCTGCTTTTCCTGCTGGGACTTGGATCGCTGCATGCCCTGCTCTACGACGGTGACATCCTGCGGCTTTACGCGGAGCTCGGCCTGGTCCTCCTCTTCGTCTGTCGGCTGCGAACTCGCTGGCTGCTGCTCATAGCCGGCCTGCTTTTGGCAGCGTTTCCACTGGTACACGCCGTCACGCCAGACCGTGAGCCAGATGATCTCTTCGCGGTCGACAGCGTGGAGGAGGCTCGTGAAGAACTCCTCTACGAGCAAGAGGAGAGCGTCTATGCGATCGGCTCGTTCAGCGACGTCATCGCCTACCATGCCGAAGACCTGATTGAGATCCCCTGGGCCGACGCCGCCTGGCCCGATTCCGGGTTGACGGTTCTCGGCCTGTTTCTCCTCGGTGTCTGCCTGGCCCGCTCACCACTGCTCAAGGACCATCGCAACCATCTTGGACTCCTGCGACGCGTTGCGGTGGTCGGCCTCACGCTCGGGCTTGCCTGTGCGGGGGGCGAGGCCCTTCTCGGCATGACTGTCGGCTACGACGCCTTCCGCCTCAACCAGGCGGCCCTGCTCGCCACGCTGCTTGGCGACATTCTGTTAAGTGCCAGCACACTCCTCTTGCCAGCCGGCTACGCCGCCTTGCTGATCGTCGCCGCTGACACCCCCTGGGGACAGCGATGGCTCACGCCACTCGCCGCGGTCGGCCGGCTGGGCTTGAGTGTGTATCTCACCCAGACCCTGATCTTCACCACACTGTTCTATGGCTACGGCTTCGGTCAGGCCTACCGGCTCGGCCCGACGAGCGTGACAGTAGCCGCCATTCTCATCTTCACTGGCCAGTTGATGGTCAGCTGCTGGTGGATTCGCCGCTTCCGCTACGGACCCGCCGAGTGGCTCTGGAGGCTCGCCGCGGGAGGTCGACATCGCACCACGACGGCTGCGGTGGCTGCAGCGTCAGCCAGCGAAGAGCCTGAGAGTTCGCACGCGTGATAAGCCTCAGGGCCGCCCCAGTCTGCCGGTGCAGCGACCAGTTGCACCTCGGGATC
>CALCGM010000372.1 GCA_937900985.1 uncultured Planctomycetaceae bacterium
CTACCTCAAGCCGTCGCTGCGGCTTTCGGCCCTCGGCGACCTCGGGGTGATCTACGTGCTCACCCACGACTCGATCGGCCTCGGCGAAGATGGGCCCACCCACCAGCCGATCGAGCAGCTTGCCAGCGCCCGTGCGGTTCCCGGTCTCTCGGTCTACCGTCCGGCAGACGCCAACGAAGTTGCCGAAACCTGGCGGACTGTGATGCAGGAGCCCACGCGACCAGCGGTGATTGTGCTCTCCCGCCAGGGGCTTCCCACCCTCGACCGCAGCACGCTGGGAGCAGCCGCCGGCACCGCTCGAGGGGCCTACATCCTGCAGGAAGCCGAAGGCGGTGAGCCCGAGTGCATCCTGATTGGCACTGGCAGCGAAGTTGGCCTCTGCCTGGCGGCCGCCAAACAGCTGGCGGATGAAGGTGTGCGTGCCCGCGTGGTGAGCATGCCGAGCTGGGATCGCTTCGCGGCCCAAGACGCTGCCTATCGCGAGCAGGTCTTGCCGAAGAAGATCACCGCCCGCGTCGCCTGCGAAGCTGGCTGCAGCTTCGGCTGGGAGCGCTGGATCGGCCGCTGCGGCCGCTTCATCGGCATGGACAGCTTCGGTGCCTCCGGCCCCGCCGGCGAGCTCTACAAACACTTCGGCATCACCGCCGAAGGCATCGCAAAGGCCGCCAAAGAAGCCCTCGGCCGCTGACCGCCGCGCAGCGGCGGACAGGCCGTCTCGCTGAACCGTAAGCGAAGGGTGAGACCGAGCGGAGGAAACGGGACGGGTCCTCGGGCCGCGAAGCGGCCTCGGCGAAGCCGAGGTGCCTGCGGCACCCGAAGACCCGTCCCGCTTGCGCAGCCCCCCGGCCGCAGACCGCCGCTCCTGCGGCGGACAGGCCGGCCTTAAACCCTTCAGCGAGGGGTGAGCCCGGGGCTGACCCTCCGGCGTATGGGAGCAAGCGACGCCCGGAGGGCCAAGAGTCAGGAAACGGGACGGGTCCGCGGGCCGCGAAGCGGCCTCGGCGTAGCCGAGGTGCCTGCGGCACCCGTGGACCCGTCCCGCTTGCGCGGCGGATGGCCCGCAGCGAGCGTCCGGAGGGGTAGCCCTGGGCTCACCCCGAGCGACCCACTTCAGCGGCTCACCGTGACACGTGCCGCCGGTACTGCTCGTCGAGATCTTCGAAGCCTGTGCCGCACAAGGCGGCGAGGGAATCCGGCCTGGCAGAGCCGGTGTAGACCCGCTGGAGATAGGCGAGGAAGGCCTCGCGGTAGCGGCCCTGCTGACCGTTGAGAAAGAAGTCGGCAAGGCCTGAGATCTGGCTGTAGAGCGGCGGCAGCTGCGGGTGCGCCTGAAACTCGACACGGCCGAGGCTGCAGAGCGTCTCCAGTGGCACGTAGAAGTTGTCGAGCGTCAGCCTTTCGACGGCCATCGGGGCCCGGCCATGGTCGAGGCCGCCGAGCCGCCAGCCTGTCTCGGTCGGCTCGAGGCTCTCCATGTAGCAGGCCACCGCTTCGATCACCCAGAAGCCGTGCTGTTCGCCGGCGAGGCGGCTGGTGCGTCGCGATTCGGTGAAGAGCTGATGCGTTGCCTCGTGGAAGACGGTGCCCGGACCAACGTCGTCGGCCTCAAAAAAGTAGGACGTTTGTGTGGGCATCCAGTAGATGCCGAGCGTGCGGCCGATCTGCGGCTCGAGCCGCTCGAGCGTGTCGACATACTGCTGCCGGCTGGCGAAGTGGACCGCCTGCATGGCAGCCGCGGGCGACGCGCGATGCTGGCCCTCAAACCGCCGCTGCAGCTCGCCTCGCTCCATCGCAAAACTACCGAAGGCCTGCCACCAGACGGTGTATGCCTCTTCGAGCCGAGCCGCCAGCTGTGCGACGTCGGCCTCGTCGGCAAGCTGGCTGATCCGCCAGTGGTCTGACTGCCAGAGCGGAGCGTCGGCCACCGTTTGAGGAGCGGGCAGCTTTTCCTTGGCCACCCACCGCGTTCCCTGACGTCGCAGGCCCTCGGCGTAGCGCGGCTGCCAGGTCTTCAGCAGCCAGCCAAACTCGGGAGAGAAGGCCTCGCGACGGCTCTGCCGCCGGGCGGCCTCGGGCCAGAGCCAGGTCGTCGTTCCCTCGTCGACCCGCCGAACCCAGCCGCCGGCCTGGCGGGCCTGGGCGTGATCCGGATCCGCGGCGAGCGTCACTGCCAGAAGGCGGAAGGCCTCGCAGCCCTGATCGTCACGGGCGGCGGCTCGGGCGGCGTCATACACTTGCTCGGCCCACGCCGCACGGGATGCGCGATAGTCGGCCCAGAGTGCCTGCTCCGCCGCTGTCGCGAGCCAGGCGGGCTGCTCAGCTGTCGCTGGAATGCGATGGATCGTCTGCCGTCCGTCTGTGGGGGCCGACGCGATGCCCGACCAGGCCCGCATCTCGGCAGCGAGCCTCTCCTCACCGGCTGCCTCGGCCCGAGCGATCAGTGGCTCTGCCGCCTGCCGCCACTGGTCGTCGAGATCCGCAAGAACCTCCGCCTGCAGACCGCGCGGCTCCTCTCCTTCGCGAGCCTCCGATGTCTCGGCGGCTGTCGCGGCCGCCCCGCTGGGAGCGACGCGGAGTCGCTCCACAGCCGGCTCTTCGCCGCCGGCCACACCGGATGCCACGCCCAGGAGGCACGACATCACGAGTGTGGCATAGCGGACGAAGATCATCCCTGCTCCTGGCTGCGATCCAGCCGTATCAGTCGTCCGAGAACGCCGAGTCGAACTGGCGGCCGCTCGGTGCGAAGTCGATCTTCCGGCAGAACGCAGCGGCTTCCGCAGCCCCGTGCTCACGATCCATGCCGCAGTCTTCCCACTCCACCGACAGCGGCCCTTCGTAGCCGACGTCGTTGAGGGCTCGCATGATCTCCTCGAAGTCGACACCCCCACGGCCCGGCGAGCGGAAGTCCCAGCCGCGTCGTGGATCGCCAAAGTTGAGATGGCTCGCCAGGATGCCCTGCTTCCCCTTGAGGGTGACCATCGCATCCTTGATGTGCACGTGGTAGATGCGGTCGTGGAAGGTACGGATGAACTCCACTGAGTCGACGCCCTGCCAGTGCAGGTGGCTGGGGTCGAAGTTGAAGCCAAACTCCTCACGGCGGCCGAGAGCCTCAAGAGCGCGGGCGGCGGTGATCGTGTCGAAGGCGATCTCCGTGGGATGCACCTCGAGGCCAAACCGCACCCCGCACTCGGCAAACACGTCGAGGATCGGATTCCATCGCTCGGCAAACAGTTCGAACCCTGCCTGGATCATCGACTCGGGCACCGGGGGAAACGAGTAGAGCAGGTGCCAGATTGAGGAGCCGGTGAAGCCGTTGACCACCGACACGCCGAGCTTCTGCGCGGCCCGTGCTGTGTTTTTCATCTCTTCGGCGGCCCGCTCATTGACGCCGGCCGGGTCGCCGTCGCCCCAGACATGCGGCGGCAGGATCGCCTTGTGCCGTTCATCGATGATGTCGCACACCGCCTGGCCAACGAGATGGTTAGAAATCGCATAGACCGAGAGATCATGCCGCTCCAGCTGATCCCGCTTGGCCGCGCAGTAGCCGCTCTCTTCGAGGGCCTGCGTGACGTTAAAGTGGTCACCCCAGCAGGCCAGCTCGATGCCGTCGTAGCCAAACTCGTGCGTCTTCCTGGCGAGATCCTCGATCGGCATATCGGCCCACTGGCCAGTGAACAGCGTGACTGGTCGTCCCATGGTGTTCCCCTTCACTCCCCTCGGCTAAAAATCGGGTCAGCAACTCTTCAGGCCAACGGCGGCATCGGATCAACGCCACCTGCCGGCCACTCCCCATCCGGGCGACGCGAGTATATCGGACGGGAACGGCCTGGGGAGGCTTCTCAGTTGCGAACCACCCGGCGGAGCAGCCAGATGCCCCACACCGTCACCAGCAGGTTGCCGATCCAGACCGCGATCGGCGGCAGTTCACCCGCTTTCACCCGGTCGATGCCAAACATCAGCAGCGGGTAGTAAACCACCAGAATCGGCAGGAAGCAGAGGAAGAAGCTGGTGAGAAAGTCTGAGTTGCGCATGCGGATTGCCATCGGCGCACCGACAACGGCAAAGCAGAGGCAGCTGAAGCCGTTGGCCCACCGCCGCCAGGGCTCCATCACAATCCGTTGCAGCCGCGACCGTTCTCCATTGAGCACATCGCGTTCAAAGGCCACCACCTCCGGCCGCGCCAGGTCCATCCGCCCAGCGAGGATGTTGCTGCCGATGCGGGCAGCTGCCGACTGCTCGAGGGTGTCGATCAGGACGAGCTGATCGGCATGCTCCTGCTCGAAGTCGGCCATCGCGATTTCCGAGGGGCTCTTGCGGCCGGTGTCTTCGCGGCTCACCGCGTCCATCGGCAAGACCCGCTCGATGGTGTCTGGGAAAACCGCCGTCACATCGCCCACACGAAGCGTTCCATCGCGGCAGATGATCGAGAGCGTCTCGGCCTCGGGATCGGCTCGCAGCTCCGCCTCGGCAGCGGAAACGGTCACCGGCGGACTGGTGCCTCCCGGCTGGAAGGAGAGCGTTGGCCGAATCAGTGTTCGCCCCTCGACGCCTTTGACGTTGATCGAAATGTTGTTGCTGCTGTAGCTCCGCTGCTGCCGCAGCCGCCCGTAGACAATCTCTTCAACGCTGCCCACGATCACCCGCCGGATGCCGTCTCGCCCCCAGGACACCGCCACATCGTTGAGCCACACCGAGACAAAGCTCAGCGTGAGGGCAAAGGCCAGCGCCGGCCAGATGGCCACCAGCGGCGTCACTCCCGCTGCCTTCAGCGCGGTGATTTCGTTGGTCGCCGACATCCGGCCGAAGACGCTCGCCACGGCAAAAAGCATCGTGCCGGGCACTGCAAACCGCATCGCCTCCGGCAGCACATAGGGCACAAGCATGGCGATCTGAACAGGGCCGAGCCCCTGCTGCTGAGCCTCTTTCACGAGCCCCACAATCAGCATGAAGAGCGTCAGCGCGGCAAGCGCCACGAGAAACACCTGCATCAGTTCCGCCAGCACATATCGGGCGACGATCTTCATCGGCAACGCTCAGGTCGTCTCGTCGTCGGGGATCTCGGCCGGCGGCGAGACGCTCGGTGGCCCGCTCTCCGTTCGCTCGGCTGCACGCCGGGCCTCATCGAGCGCGGCACGGTAGCCCGCGAATCCATCCGCAAGCGCGCCGAGGGCTTCGCGGTAGTGACCATCGGCCGCATCGCGTCGACCGCAGTCGAGGCTCGTCCGAATCGTGGGCCGATGTTCTGCCGCCACCCGATCGATCGCCTCTTCCAGGCTGGCCGCGATGCCTTCCACGAGCGCTGGCGTCGGCGTGCAGTCGTAGGTGCGGTAGGGCCCCTTTCCGAGCCGGCCATCCGGCTTGAGCACGCGCACAGACCGCGCCACGCCCCCCATCCGCCCAAGAAAGGCGACCAGCATCGCGATCACCGCGGCCAGGCCGCAGGCCGTTCCCGCAATCTGCAGCAGCCTCTGCCGGAGTTCTGGCTCGGCCGCCCAGGGATCGGAGAGCCCGAACAGCACCAGCGACAGAAAGAAGCTCCCGAGCGCCACCGCCAAGGGCTTCCAGGGGACCGATTCTCGAACAACCGGCTCAGCTGGCGCTTCACTGACCTGCCACGGCGGATCGCCTGGCGACACCGACGACACCTCGCCATGGCCCGCACGAGCCACCACGACCGTCACATTGTCAGGAGCGCCACGGCAGAGGGTCAGCCCCACGAGCAGTTCCGTGGCCTCGCGGGCCGAGAGCTGGCCGGCCACGAGGCCGATTTCTTCGTCGCTCACCTGCCCGGTAAGGCCATCGCTGCAGAGGACAAACACATCGCCCTCCTCAATCGGATGCGGCCCCTCGACGTCGACCTTGATGTCGGCATGCGGGCCCATCGATCGGGTGATGATGTTCCGCGGCGCAGCGGCAGCGTCCTCGCGAGAGA
>CALCGM010000373.1 GCA_937900985.1 uncultured Planctomycetaceae bacterium
TTCGAATCCACCGGCTTCGCCCGGCTGACCTACCGCATGGGCGGCAGCCGTCGCCGGACGGTGCCGGATCAGCTCGAGCAGCCGATGATGCGAAACGAACACATGGTTCGTGCCCATCAGACGCCGGATGTGGCGGTCAACCCGGTCAACGGCAACCCCTACAACGTGATCCATGTCGACAACTCGTCGACGGTCACCGGAAATGGCACGGCCGAGGCTCCCTTCCTCACCTTGGCTGAGGCCGATGCCGCGGCGGCCAGCCCCTTCGACATCGTCTACGTGCATGCGGGCAACAGTGCCACGAGCTCGTCGGGAACCTACGCCGGCACGTTTGGCTTCAACGCTCCCAATCAGTACCTGATCGGCAGCGGCGGCGACTTCATCCTCGACACCGCCAACTGCGGTCCCTTCACGATTCCCGCCCTCTCATCGGCCCGGCCGGTGCTGAGCAACCCGGGCGGGACGAGCGTGGAGATCAATGGCCAGGGCGGAGCGACGGTTGCCAATCTCGCGATCACAGGATCTGGCATCGGCATCGCCGCGGCAGGCAATCTGACGAGCCCGATCACGGGTGCCCCAACGCTGATCGACAACACGCTCGTGCTCGGCAACGGCACGTCGGCGACGCAGCGGGGTGTCTACCTGTCGGCCCCAACTGGTGACATCAACTTCACCGACACCGCGATCGGTCAGACAACCGCGGGAGCCTTCCGGGTGGATGGCGGCAATGCCAACATCACCTACCAGGGCCTGATCGCCAACAACATCAACGGCAACGGTGGTGTGCCCAGCACGCTGGTCGACATCAACAACACAACCGGCGGCACGATCAACCTGGCCGTCGGCGGAACCCCTGCGGGGGCCCTGCAGCCCAATGCGATCAGCGATCTGGGCGGCCAAGGCATCGTGATCGAGGCCAATGCGGCCGCGACCACGATCAACATGGGCAACGTGTCGCTGACCAACAGCATCAACACGGGGATCCTGCTGAAGAACGACAACGCCACCACCAGCATCTCGTCTGATGCGGGCACAGGCATCGTGAAGACGACCGCGGGAGCTGCGATCGGCATCGACGGCGGAGCGCCAAACTTCGACTACTTCGGCACAATCAACAACGCCCCGACGGCTGGCGCCGGCTACATGGCCCAGATTTTCAACACCACCGGCGGCAGGGTGGTCATCGACGGCCCTGGCTCGGCGTCGCTGGCTGACTCGGGCGATGGCATCTTCATCTCAAATGCGAGCAATGCCGACATCAACATCTCTGGTGCCCTGATGGCAAGCACGGGGCCGCAGGCTTTGCTGGTCGACAACTCTGGTGGCACGTTCAACTTCTCCGAGTTCAACGTGATCGGCGGTACGTCCAACGGGATCCTGCTGACGGACCTCTCCGGTGCGACGACCACCTTCACCGACCTGAATATGACGATTCCGGGTGCCAACGCGGCTGGCTTCTCGGCCTCGAATGCGGGAACGGTCAACGTGCTCAACGCCAGCACGCTGACAACGGCGGCTGCGAATCAGCCGGCGATCAACATCTACGAAGACGCCACAGCACCGGGAACGACGACGCTGAACCTGAACTTCACGTCGGTGACGTCGGCTAACGGCAACGTCACGCCCGCCACCAACACGGCGATCTCGCTCACCGAAGCGGGAGCCTCCGGGGCGATCAACATCTCGAGTGCCTTCACGGCCGCCGGCAATCCCGGCACGGGAACGAACGTCTCCAACGTCTCGGGAGCCACCGTCAGCGTCAACGGTGTGCAGATCAGCCCGTGATCCTGCATCAGCTCTGCTCAAACAACGGGGGCCAACGTGTACACCACGTTGGCCCCCTGTTTGTTGACACCCTCTCTGCTGAACCGAACCAAACGGACTCAGCGTCAATCAGCGACGCGGAGGAACGGGGATCGAGCCGCCGCCACCGCCACCCCCGCCGCCACCACCGCCCGTCGTCGGTGCCAGGTCGGCGTTGATGTTGCCGTTGCCGTTGTCGAGGGCCGGGTTCGGGCCGTCAGGATCGAGCGACGTGATCAGCGAGTCAAACTTCTCGCCCGTGCCTGCCGAGCCGTCTGGCGGGATGCTCGAGGAGTCGGTTGCATCCCAGAAGTAGCTCGACCGGCCGTTGTTGAGGCCGCTGGCCCCGCTGGTGTTGGTGCCCACGTAGTTGCCTTCGATGACAATCTGGGTGGGCACCGGATCAAACGGGAAGACCGTGCTCGGCGAGAACGTCTGCGACGTGATTCCGCTCGCGAAGCGGATGCCGTAGCGTCCGTTGCCGTAGATCGCGTTGCTGGCGGTCGTGCGAATCTTCGGATCAGGATTCCCTGCTGCGTCGAGGGCGATGCCGGCCCCAATCTGGGCCCAGATCGCGTCGGGCAGCGTGGTGCCGATCACGATACCGTCGAGCACGTTGTCGGCAACCGTCGTGTTGGCCATCCGCGTGTTGCCGCTTTCGAGCTTCACGCCGTAGAAGTTGTCGACGACGTTGGTGCGATTCGGCGTTCCGAAGGTCACGCGACTGCTCGCCACGCTCGAGGTCATTCGCTCGGAGAGCACGATCTGCCGGAGGTCGTGGTCGATCGCGATGATCCGGCTGCCGGAGGCAATGCCGCTGCCGGTCAGCGTCTGGCCGACATACAGGTCGTTGCCGATCACATTCCAGGAATCCGCTGGAATCGTGATGGTGGCCCGGTTGGCTGTCGTGGTCAGCTGCGTTGCCGGCAGCGGATTGACGCCGATCGAGTTGGGCTGCGTGGTGTTGTCGTTGCTGCTCGACACGGTGATGCCAGTCGTGTTGGCACCGATGCTGCCGCCGATCGTGCTGCCGACCACCTGGACATACTGGGCCTGGCCGTCGATCAAGATGCCAGAGCCGATCAGTGGCTCAGCCACCGGTCCGAAGACCGACGAGGAGGCGATCGTGTTGTTGACCAGCGACACCGGGCCGTTTGTGCCCGCGGTGCCCGTGACCACGATGCCATAGAGGCCGCCCTGCGACTCGCCAGCGGCATTTCGCCCGATCGTCAGATTCTCGACGAGGATGTTGCTGGCCCCGTCGATCACCACGGCCCCGCCGGTCTCAAAGCCGGCCAGCTGCACGCCGGAGAGACGGCTCTGCAGGGCCTCTTCGGGCGTCGGGGTGAGCACGGTCGACGCCCCGGCGGTGTATTCCAGGCCGTTGACCTGCGTCGTCCGCCCGGCGAACGTGTTTTCGCGGGTCGAGGTGATCCGCGAGCCGTCGATCACGATCGTTTGGGCAGGCAGTGTCGAAATCCCGTAGCGGTTGCTGACCGAGATCGTGAACGGCTTGTCGATCAGTGGCAGCTCCTGCTGCAGCTGGATCGTGCCGGTAGGGCCGGTCACTGAGCCGAGCACGTTGCCGAAGCGAACCTGCTGCGTGACCACCTCGTTGCCGAGGTGCTGCGCTTCATTGCTCTGGATCAGCGAGAGCATCTTGCCGAGTGACCCAGCAGCACGGTTGGTGCCGCCGGCCGTGCTGACCACGAAGGTCGTGGCATCCCGCGGGTCGTAGGAGCCGATCGCTGAGCTGAAGGCCGCCTCGTTGATCGAGACATCGACCAGGCCCAGCCCGTCGTAGCGAACCGTGAAGGATTCACCGGTGAGCACCGTGCGGTAGAAGCCTTCCTGCACGATCACCACCGCCTCTTCGACCACGGTCGATGTCACGGGGTTGGTGTAGCGGGTCAGGGTCCAGTTGCCGCTGCCATCGGTGCTCTTCACGAACACGCCGTTGGCTTCGGTTGAGGGAGTGAGCCCATCGGTGGCGTTGGTGGCTCCGTAGCGGACGAGCACCAGCTCGCCGTCGTTGACCGAGATCCCGTTGACCAGGAGCGCCGGAACGGTGCCGGTGATGGTACCCGAGCCGTTGAAGGTGCCGTCGAGCACCGTGTCGGTGGCCACTCTGACCGAAAACTCATCGACCGACCGCTGCTGGCTCGGAGCCACTCGCAGCGGCGTCGAGTTGAGCACGTTGGCGTAGGCGTCGACCCGGAACGAGTCGCCGGCAAAAGCACCGTCGGTTGCAGAAACCCTCGTGCCGACCCCGAACTCGCTGGTCAACTCGGTGAAGGCCGTGCGGGTGAGCACCCAGGGCGTTGTGGCGCTGCCGAGGCTCGTGATCTGGTAGAGCCCGTTTTCGCTGCCGGCAGTCTGGCCCCGCAGGAGCACGATGTCGCGAACGCGAAGCGGGTTTGGATTCACGTCGGAGGCTGGGCGGAAGCCCGGGAAGATCACCTGGAAGTTGAGCACGTCGTTGAGGCTGCCGTTGCCAATGCCCGTGAGCGTGGCGGGCGTCTGGCCCGGCACATTCTGGGCGTAGGTGCCTGGCAGGTTGCCTGTCCCCGTGGCGGAGGAAACCGCACGTGCCTGGAGCCGGCTGTCGCCTGCCAGCGGAGCGTCGAGGGCCACGATCCCGCCCTGGCTTGCTCGGATCGAAACGTTGCCGGCAGCCTGCATCGACGAGGCGAGCCCCGTGAGGAGCGCCGCCGGATCGCCGATCGTCACGTCTTCTGCCGTGAGCGCCGCGACATCGATGCTGCCCGCTGGAGCGGAGACCACGACGTCGGTTGTGCGACGCAGCTGAGCCTTGAGGGCTGCCCGATCCTCACCCGCCGGATCGGTGCCGAGGGCGGTCAGCCGAGCGACACCAGGGGTCGAGACGCTCAACTCAACGTCGTTGGCCTCCACGATCGTCACGTCGCCGTTTGTTTCGATGTCGGCATACCGCACATCAGTCGTGGCGTTGACGATGCCAGTCGCGTAGACCGTCAGGCTGTCGGTGACGATCTGGTTGCTGGCAACCACGCTGCCCGCCCCCCGCTGCTCAAGCAGGATCTGGTTGACCGCGGTCGCGCCACCGTCAAGGAGGATGCTGCCGCCTGTCGCCAGGATCGAGATATCGGTCAGCGAGTTGTCGACCGGTGCGGCCAGCACCTGCAGGCGGCCCTGAAGATCAATGCTGTCGGCCTCGAGCGCGAGCCCTCCTTCGACTGAGCTGAGCCATGCGTTCCCCGTCAGCGTTGCACCGCTGAAGAGCGACACATCCTGCTGCGAGTTGACCGAGGCGTTGATGTTGAGAGCACCGGCGGCGGCGATCGAAATCGGCCCGCCCGAGGTCAGGGTGGCGTCGACGTCAAGGGCGTCGATTTCCCGAACTTGGATGTCGTAGTTGAACGGCCTGTAGGCCTGCCGGAAGCGATAGAGCTCCAGCACGGCACCGTCGGAAACGGTTACCGGCTGCGAGAGGGTCAGCTCATTCGAGCCGACGTCGATGCCGACGACGTAGGTGTTTTGCGGAATGCCAGACGCAGGTCCGCCACCGGTCACCAGCTCCGCGACGACGTCGCCGAGCTCGATCCCCGTCACGTCGCCAACAGTGAGCGTGGTGCTGGCGATGACATCGCCCACAACGGACTTGAGAAACGACAGTTCTGCTCCCGCTGAGACAAACACGTTGCCCGACAGCGTGAGCGTGTTGGTGGCGGTGTCGATCGCTGTCACCGTGGTGCCGGCGGGGATGCCCGAAAAGCCGCCCGCTCCGGTTTCGACGACGGCGTCGCCGACGCCGATCCCGGTGGTGTCATCGACCACCACGTCGGTGGTGAAAAAGGCTCCTGTGACCACCTCTGCCGTCACGCTGGCGTTCACCGTGCCGTCGGTCGCCGTGTTGGCCGCCACGATCCGCAGGCTGTCGATATCGGTGTCGAGACTGACAAGATGCGAGAGCGAATCGGCTGGCTCGACGGGCGTCTCATTGGTCAGCAGGACGTCGATCGTATTGCCGCGGATCTGACCGGCTGGCTGGCCAAAGGCGTCGAGTGTCGTGAAGCTGCCGCCCACGGGGGATGTGGTGGTCGTGTACCGATACGACTGCGTGAAGCCGGCGAGCACGCCCTGAATGTTGACGTCGGTGTCGATGGCCTCGAGGTTGACGTTGAAGGCGTCTGCACCGCCAAGCCCTGTGACCGAGCCGCTGCTGCTAAGGAAGAGTTCTCCGCGGTTCACCGCCGTGGTCCGCGGGTCGTCGGCGATGAAGAAGGAGATCTCGTTCGACTCGACTGGGGCGGCGAAGGTGGCCGTCTCTGCTTCCACGAGGAAGTTGGCGAAGGTGCCCGTCTGGGTGGAGACCGGCGCGTCGATCTCAACGTTGGTTGCCTGCAGCGACACGGTGTGTCCGCCGACGATGGGGCTCTCAATCGAGATCACCGCATCAGGGCCTGTGGGCTTCGCGTAGAGGCCGCTGTTGATATCAAGCCCGGGCGTGACGGTGACGTTGGAGGCGAGGGATGATCGCACCGGAGAGGCGTAGCTAAAGTCGACATCCGAGCTTGTGGAGACCCGGTTGCCATCGTTATCAAACACCTGGTAGCGGAAGGTTCCGAAACGGTAGTCGAGGAAGCCTTCGCTGATTGACCAAGTCTGGTCACCAACCGGGAACGTCGCCCGTGTGACCCAAAAGTCGTCGCCATCACGGAAGAGCACAGGCACACCATCGCCGGAGCCTCGCTCAAAGTGATCGAGCAGATACTGGGCACGGACGCTAACTGTAGTCAGCGGGAAGCCGGTCGCGATGCTTGACGCCTGAAGCGTGCCCGAGAACGTGCCCGGAACAACTTCCCCCGAGATGTAGTCGTAGTTGGGCGTGACGCCGAACTCGTAGGTCGCTGGCGTCAGGGTCGATGGGAGGTCAACGTCAGCCGCTCCGGGCAGGCTGATGAACCGCGAGGGGACGTTGCCGCTGAGGCCGTTGGGCACCCCGTCGGTAATCAGAATGTCGCGGTAGGCGCCGGAAGTGGGGCCAATGCTTCCTGAATCCGCGTAGTCGGCGTTGTTGGAATACTGCCACCGGGGCGAGACGGTGCCGAAGTCGTCTGTGCCCGTCGTCTCGCGGATGTAGAGGTCGTCGCCCGCATTCGCCTGCGTGAAGACGGCCCAGCCATATTCGGTGTCGCCCAATCCGTCCGACTGAGCCCAGACATCCGTCGCCAGCAGCAGCCGCTGCTCGAGGCGTTCGGGGGCAGCGGTCTGGCGATCGTGGCGACGACGCTTCGAGGCTCCAGGCTTGTGCGTCACAGCCTTCTGCGACGAGCGGGACTGACGGGACTGCAGACGTCCAAAGAGCTCACCAAAGTTTTTCATGATTGGCTCGGCATTGCCCGACCGGTCTTCCGGACCCGATCGAGTTCGCTCGCCCCTTCCTGAGATTGTAGAAGCCACCAGTTCGAAACAGCAAGGAATCGGCTGGATGGAATCGTGTCGTTCGCCCTTGCTCGTGTCGTGGCGAAACGCTCATCACGGCACACGCTGGACTCGTGGCGGAATCGCCACATTCGGCCTTTCAGCCTTCGACCAGATCGTGTCGGTGATTTCAGAAGCGCCGCCCCGACGCTGCACCAGTTGTCTATACGGCACAAACCGGAAAGTTGATCGACCGGTTTCTGCCGCGGACTCCTCCGGTCATTCCAACGGTGCGGAATGCAGGAGGTTTTCCGGACATAGAGATTGACGACGATGCCGACTTGAAGGTTCCTGAAAAAAATCCTCGCGGCCAACCATGCGGCAAAGTATGACGGAGAGAGAAGCAGGTGGCGTCTTGACGACTATGGCGGCTTGACACAGGAGCACACACGGTCATGCGACGACAGACATCCCGGCGGCGAATCCTGGCAGGCGAGTCACTGGAGCGGCGGGCATGCCCGGCGGCCTTCACGCTCACGCCTGTGCTCGACACGGTCACCGAAGGCAACGCGGCCGAGTTTCGCGTCACGATGGACGCCCCCTCGAGCCTGCCGCAGAGCGTGATCGTGTCGTCGGAGGCGGGAACCGCCACCCTCGGCGTCGACTACATGCACCAGACCCAGGAGCTGCTCTTCTTTCCTGGCGAGACCGAGAAGACCTTTGAGGTGCAGTCGCTGATCGATCCGGCTGATGTGACCGAAGGATCGGAGACCCTGACGGTGTTTGTCACGCCTCGCGGGGGCACGCCCAGCCAGCTCTCAGCCGTGATGACGATCAACGATTATGTCCCGCCCGACCCCTACTCGATCGACTTCGAGTTTGACGCGAGTGTGCCCGGGAGTGTGCAGTCGCTCTTCATTGCCGCTGCCGATCTCTGGGAAAACGTGATCGTCGGCGATCTCCCCGATGTGACCCTGGCCAACGGGATCGTGGTGGACGACCTCCTGATTCAGGTGGACATGGCCGACCTCGGCACGAGCGTGATTGCCCAGGCAGGCTTTACCGACATCCGCATTGGCAACACGAGCGCACCAGCCAACGGCAACTTCTCGCAGAACGGCCTGCCCTACATCGGGCAGATGACGATCAACACCAACTTCCAGGCGGCGGTGG
>CALCGM010000374.1 GCA_937900985.1 uncultured Planctomycetaceae bacterium
AGCCCGTCCACCGCCACCTCAGCGAGGTCGGGAGCATTGACTTCATACTGAGCCATGCGAGTGACGTCTTCAATCCGGCCGTCATCGAAAAAGGCCATCACACGCAGCTGCTGCCGCTGCCCGGGCATCAGCGTCCGTTCGGTGGGAAACACCTCGATCCGCGCCACCTGCGGCGGCTTCGCGCCGCTCGGCCGAGCCCCCTCGCGAATCCACTCCGCGAGCAGCTGGTAGGAAGGCGACCCCACCTCGATCAGCTTGCCACCACCATGCGGCACCTCGGCGGCGGCCTTGGCCAGCAGCAGGCTTGTTTCTGGGGCGACCAGTGAGATGCGACGGCCCCTCGCCTCCTTGACGAGGTGCTCATGGTCTTCGGCCGGCTCAAAGCCGAGCAGCGAAAGCCGGAAGCCGTTCTGCCCGCCGCTCTTGCCGTGGCAGCCGCCACCGTTGCAGCCATACTTGGTGAAGACCGGCACGATCTGGCTGATGAAGTCGATCGGGGGATCGTTGCCCACCCGCTCTACCACCAGCGGCACCGCAACCTCGGCCGCTCCCTCGGTAGTGGCCACGACCCGACCCTCCCCGTCGGCCAGCGGCACGAGCATGCCGCCAGGCTCAACAGTCGCCAGGGAGGCTGGCTCCACCCGCCACGACACGTTGCCTGTGGCATCGACCTCCAGCGCCGAGCCGTGAGGCGTGGCAGTCACGATCAGCTGCCGTCGATCCCGGCTTCCAACCAGCCGCATGGGGCCGGGCTCGGGCTGGCCCGTGGAGATGGCAACCGCAAGGTCCAGTGCAGCAGCGGCCTGCTCAGCCGTGGCGTCATCCGCGACGCTCAGCGACCAGGCCGCGCTCACCGAAGCCACCGCCACAAGACCCTGCCACATCGCTATCGACACACGCGTTCGCATCGGTGCTCCTCCAGGATGATGGCCCACTGGGGCCTTCGATGCACGGTTTCGAGTATGGTTCCCCGAACATAAAAGTGTAACAAAGCGTCACACTGTGACTGAACTGACTGAAACCAGTCAGCTGCTTAGCCGATCTCTTCCAGCGGCACCGCTGCATCGCCGTAGGCCTGTAACGGTACGCCCATTACATCCATCAGCGAGAGAAACAGCCGACAGAGCTGTCGCTGTTCCGCTCCCGTGTAGTCGAGCACGCGGCCGCCGGCGAGCCGCCCGCCACCGCCGCCGAGCAGGGCCACGGGCAGCTGGTCGTTGTCGTGCCGGGCGCCCGCCATCATGCTCGAGCAGAGCATCACGACGGTGTTGTCGAGCACCGAGCCCTCGCCCTCCTGCGTTGCCGCCAGCCGTCTGCCGAGGTAGGCCATCTGCTCGACGAAAAACTGGTTGACCTTCAGCCAGTCCTCACCGTCGGAATGCGACAGCAGGTGATGAATCATGTAGTCGATGCCCTGGGTGGGGTTGTCGACACGGGTGAGATTCGGAAACCGCAGGGCCGAGTGATCGTTGTTGAGCTTCAGCGTGACAACCCGCGACGTGTCGGTCTGAAACGCGAGCACGAGGATGTCGCACATCAGCCGCATATGCTCGGCGATGTCTTGCGGAATGCCATCGGGCGGCCGCGGACGATCGGGCGTCTGCAGGGGTGGCCGCCACCCCTGCAGCTCACCACGCGTGCCCGCCCCCTCGATCCGCGACTCCACGTCACGCACGCTGTCGAGATACTCATCGAGCTTCCGGCGATCCGCCAGGCTGATCCGCCGGCGGAGATCGGCCGCATCCTCGATCACCGCATCGAGCACGCTCGCGTCCCCCCGCTCGACGTCGTCTTTGAAGAGCCGATCGAAGGCCAGGGCCGGATAGAGCTCCAACGGCGTGGGCGTGGTGGGCGAGCTCCAGGAGATGTGCGAGCTGTAGAGCATCGAATAGTTCTTATGGACCGACGGGTTGGCCCGCTCGCAGCCGAGCACGAGGCTCGGCACCTTGGTCGCCCGCCGGTGCGCCTGGGCAATCACCTGATCAAAGCTCGTGCCCGAGCGAATCTCACCGCCGCTGGCCAGCGGGGCGCCCGAGAGCAGGTTGCCGGTCTGCGAACTGTGGATGTTTCCTTTGCGGGCCTCCTCGTGATAGAGCCCCTTCACCAAGACAAACTGCTCGCGAAAATCGGCCAGCGGCTCGAGCACCCGCCCCAGCTTCATCGCTGAGCCCGTTCCCTCTGCCCACCACTCGCGGGAATGAAACCCGTTGCCGGCGAAGAGCACCGCCAGCCGCGTCGGTGGCCCTGCCGCAGGCCCCTCGGCAGCCGCCGCGGCGGGTGGCCGAAACGACTCCAGCCAGGGCAGCGCCATCGACACGCCCAGCCCTCGCAGCACGGCTCGCCGCGAACATGGCAGACCGCCCCGGGCCGCCGTTGAATCGAACGCTGATGTCATCGTGGTTTCTCCCTCGTGAGGCTCTCGCCACAGCGGCTCGTGCCTGCGGTCATTCTGCTTCCAGTGGGTCGCGAGCGTCGCGGCCGCGGATCATCCGAAACTGCGGACTGCTCACGATCATCCTGATCGCATGCCCAATCCGGTGATCGTGGGCGGCCAGCTCAGACCGCATCGCCTCGAGCAACGGCTCGTCGGAGAGCTGCACGGCCCGGCCAAGGGCATAGCCGAGCAGCTTGCGGCAGAACTGCACGACAAAGGCCTCCCGACGTTCGGTCAGCAGCCATGCCCGCAGCCCGTCAACGCCCTCAATCTGTGTGCCATCAGGCAGCGTGGTCGACGCGTCAATCGGCTGCCCGGCGGCATCGGCCTCGCGGAAGCGGCCCACCGCGTCAAACTCCTCAAGGGCAAAGCCCAGCGGGTCGATCTGGCGGTGGCAGCGGCTGCACGAGGCGTTCTCCGAGTGGAGTTCGATCAGCTGCCGCTCGGTGAGCCCTGCAGGCACCGTCTCCGCCAGCAGCGGCACATCCTTGGGCGGCTTGGGCAGCTTCTCGCCCAGCATCGTCTCAAACAGCCAGTTGCCCCGCAGGATGGGGCTCGTTCGCGAGGCCCCCGCCTGGGTGGCGAGCGTGGAGCCCAGCGTGAGCACACCCCCGCGGCCGTAGGATCGCACGCCCTCCACCCTCCGCCAGGCGTCGCCCTCCACCCCCGGGATCCCGTAGTGGGCAGCGAGCGGCCCGTTGAGGAAGGTGTGGTCGGCATCGAGCAGCGCGAGGATGGAGCGATCGTGCTGGAAGAAGTCGGTCAGGAAACGCACCGTCTCCTCCTCAATCGCCCCCCGCAGCCCCGCAAACTCCGGAAAGACCGCCTCGTTCTTCTCCGCATCCCGGGCAAAGCCCGAGACGTGCAGCCAGTGGGTGCCAAACTCGATCGCCAGCCGGCTCGCCCGTGGGTCGGCACGCATCCGCTCCGCCTGCTCAACCAGCACGTCCGTGCTGGTGAGACTGCCATCGGCTGCGGCAGTGAGCAGCTCGGCATCCGGCGGCGACGACCAGAGAAAGTAGCTCAGTCGGGTGGCCAGTTCGTAGGCATCGACCGGCTGCGGCGACTCACCGGGTGGCGGCACCTCAAGCTTGTAGAGGAAGTCGGGCGAGACCAGCACCCGGGCCACGAGCATCGCCATTGCCTCCTCGTGCGAAAGCCCCTCGCCCAGCAGCAGGCCATGCAGCCCGCGAAGGTCTGCGGCCTCCGACGCTGTCAAAGGACGCCGAAACGCCTGCTCGGCAAAGGCCACCAGGGCGCCGAGCTGCGCAGGCTGGCAGGCCACCAGCCGTTCGCGATACGCCTCAGCCCGGGCCTCCACCGCCGGCTTCATCTGGCGAAACGGAACCGCCAGATCCGGCCGGTCTTGCGTCGCAAACTCGGTGATCTGCTCAAGCGACGCTTCGAGCTTCAAGGGCTCGGCACTGACAAACAGCAGCTCATCCCAGAGCCGCTCCAGCTCCGCGGCCTCCGCCTCGGTGAGCATCAGCCGCCGCAGGTGCTCGTCTTCGCGGTAGAGCACGTTGAGCGTGACCACTTCATCGACCGGCACGATCCGCACGTAGCAGAGCGCCTGCGGAAAGAGGTCTCGAAACTCGTCAAACGACCGCTCCATCCGCTCCCAGCCAGCCGTTCCCTCGCGGGCCAGGATCGGCAGCTCAGGCGTCAGCGGGGTCTGTGGATCAAAGCTTCCCGGCCCCACCGAAACCTGCACACTCGCCTCGCCCCCAGCCTCCGCCGCAATTCCGGCGGTCGTCACAAGCTCACAGCCGGCCACCAGCTCTGCCGGCAAGGAAAACGCATGCACCCCGGGAGCCGAGAGCTGGAGATCACCGCCGGCCGCGTCGGCAGGCTGCTCCGCCAGCCAGGCCGCCAGCGAGGGGGCAAGAATCGGCCCCGTCGCCGCCAGCAGCAGCGATCGCAGCTCGGCATCGGGCGAGCCCGCGGGCAGCGTGGCTGGCTCGGCCGCCAACACCACAGCCAGTTCGGCCGCGATCTCGGCTCGCTCGTCAGCCTCGCCCGCCGACAGCCAGCGGTCGGCGATCGACCCCGCGGGAATCACCGTCTGAGCCTGATGCTCCAGCGGCTCGCTCGTGAAGTGCCACACGCCGGCGTGGCCTGCCGCATCGGCGTGCGGGTTGCCAGCAAGAATCTCCGGCGAAACATCCGCGGCGAGGTCCCACCGCCGGTCGCCGGCGGTGAGCGTCAGCGAGAGTGCGGTCATGTCGCAGGCATGGTTGCCGTCGCGAGGGTCGATCACCAGCGAGATCGCATCGCCTGCCTGCAGTGGCACCGCGTCCGCCGCGAAGGCCTGGGCATCCGCACCATCCGCCACGCCCTCAGCGATCACCTGTCGCGTTCCCCGGCGACGCACCTGCAGGCTCCAGGCCACCCCATTGCCACAGCCGATGTGGGCCCGCTGCACACTCCCTTCCAGTTGCACATCGAGGGCGGTTGGACTCACCCACGACACGAGCACCCGCCGGTTGGGAGCCGGATGCACGCCGACGGAGTGGGGCCGCATCGTGCCAGGAATCTGCACCTCCTGATCCGAGGCGTTGGCGAGCACCGAGAGCGCATCGGCCCCGGTCCAGCCGGTGACAAACGGCCAGCCACCGATGCCTTCGCCGCGGCCGGTGATCGGCTCGCCCAGGCTCACCGCCCCGTCAGCCTCGATGCCGAGGGTGGCCAGCCAGCCCTGCAGGATCCGCGGATCGACCGCGTGGGCTGCAGCAAGCTCGTCGACCGAAGCCACCGCCCCCTTCCCCGATCGCATCTGCTCGAGCACCTCGGCAGCCGCCGCCAGGCAGCCGCTCGTCTGCTCGGTGAGGGTTGCCCGCCACGAGCCGACGGCGTCGGCCAGGTCTCCGACCGCCAGCAGCGGAAGATCGCCCCGGCCCGCCGCCACCAGCCTGGGCCGTTCGAAGACCACGAGGTCGTCGGTCGCCCCATCCCCGGCAGCGGTTGCCGCCAGATGCAGCCTGACCATGCCATCCGCATCGGCCGCCGGCATCGCCACGCGATACTCCCGGCGGGCCACCAGCGGCGACGCCGCTTCCATCCACGACGCGGGACCATCTTCACGACCGAGGTGCCGGCCGATCTGGCCCACCTTGTTGAATCGCCAGAGCACCTGCTGCCAGCCCTCGATCTCGGCCACAAGCCGCTCCACCGGCACACCAGGCTGCTGCCCCCACAGGCCCCGCAGCCGATCGAGCAGCAGTGAGCCGGCCGGCTCGCTCTCCAGGCTTTCCAGCAGCAGCCGCAGGTATCGCGGTGACAGCCCACGCTCCGCAGCGACGCTCTCGATCCGCCCACGCTCGGCCGCGTCCCCGGCCAGGTCACGGGCGGCTTCGAGCGAGGCCCGCAGCGGCAGAAAGCCCTCCCGCCCCATGTCGAGGGTGATCCCCTGCTCCACAGTCGTCTGCGATCCCACCGCCGCCTCGGAGAGCGGCTGCGTGGAGCGACGATAGAGGGCCCGCACCTTTTCCAGCAGCTCGTCAGTGAAGTCTCGCCGAGACTGGCCGGCCGAGAAGCGGATCCCATCCGGCAGGAGCACCAGATGCCTGGCGATGTCCTTGGCCGCATCGAGATACTTGACCACCATCGACGGCGACATCACGAGCGACTGCCCGGTGTTGGTGAAGCCCTCGCCGGCACCGCCTTCCGCCGGAAACTCATGGGCCGGATTGAGCGTGTCGACGCCCGTCAGCTCTCGGAGCGTGTAGGTGTATTCCGCGTTGTTGAGCCGGCGGAGCACCACGCGGCCCGGGTCGCCGGCATGGGCTGCGGCCTCTGCCCGGAGAAAGCTGCTGAGCCAGGCGGCGATCTGCTCCCGCTCCGCGTCGCTCGGCTGCTGGGCGTCTTGAGGCGGCATCTGCCC
>CALCGM010000375.1 GCA_937900985.1 uncultured Planctomycetaceae bacterium
CTCCGGGAGCCGCTGGCCGATGGCCGTCTGACAGGCACACCCACCCACGCGTGCCACGACACGCTCAGCGATCAGCGGCTTTTGGGGGGGTAGTTGAACTGCCGCGTCGACTCGGTGTGTTCGGCCAGTTCGGCCGGCTTCATCCAGGTCGGCTTCATCTCGCGCTTGGAATAAAGCTTCGCTGCCTGATCGACATAGTGCGGAGAATCGGGATGTCCCGACTGCCCCCACGGCGTGCAGGTCAGGCTGCGCACACCCTCTTTATCAAAAAACATCAGGATCATCGCCATCGAGCCGCTGTTGGCGATGAAGCGGCCGGGTGTGGTCTTGTCTTCAGTGCTGCGGACATCGAGGAGCGTCTCGGAGAAGTTGGCCTCCTTGTTGCCCGACTGGTAGTCAGCCCCGCCGCAGGGAAACACCTGGCCTCCGCGGCCCACCACATGCACCTCTCCCCAGGGCACGTCCCAGCGGCCATACCGCTGCGTCAGTTCGCCCATGGTCCGCTCGAAGATCGCGAGCATCTGCTGTCGCGTCTGCGGCGAGAGCGATTCGCCCGCGGCAAGCGGGGCAAGGTCGAGCTCGTTGCCACAGGCGAGCCGCCAAAACTTGAAGAGCACCGTTGCGGTGGCCTCGGGCGTGTATTCCCCGTCCCAGGCAAGGATGGCATCGGCCGCCTTGCGGACCGGGCTCTCGGCGGCTGGAGCAGGATCCGCTGCTGCAATCGCGGCCTGCAGTTCCTTCTGCCAGCGGACCGCCAGCCCATCGTGGATGTCGAGCGTGTAGGCGATCGCGTCGGCCTCGGTGACCGCAGCGTTGTTGGCGAGCAGTTCGACAGTCCGCCGGCCGCGTGGATTGTTGCTGTCCCAGCTGACGTTGTAGATGTATTCCGGATACTTCTCGGGGGTCAGCGGCGAGTCGAGCATCATGTTGGCGGGGCTGATGTTGCAGTTTTGCATGTAGCCCTGCGGCGGATTGATGATCTTCACCAGATCCTCCTGCGGATGGATGCCCTGCCAGGCGGTGGCGCTCGACGTGCCGTCGACCGGCCGCGACCAGTCGTAGCCATCGGGCCGGATCGGTGTGGCGCCGTTGCGGACGTACGAGATGTTGCCCTCGATGTCGGCGCTCATCACGTTTTGCTCGTTGTATTGATGCAGGCTGAGGGCCTCGTTGAGCTCTTCGACGTTCGCGGCTCGGTTCATCCGGTCAAACTGCTCGTAGAGGCCGGTCTGATCGAGATAGGGCGAGGCGCCGACGTAGGCAATGCCCGCGGCGAGATCGGGCTCGCTGATCACGGGGCCGAGGTGCGTGAAAAAGGCCGGCTTCGTGACCACGCCGCGATCCTTGACCGCAATCTGGAAGACCTTCATCTCCACCGGTCGCCACTCGCCGTCGTATTCGTATTCCGGCAGCGGATTGAGCCGAAACTTCATGCGGTAGACGTCGGAGGTGTCGGGGCCGCCGGTGGTCAGCGCCCAGCCCACGCGAGCGTTGTGGCCGATCGCGAGCATCGGCGAGCCGATCAGGTAGTAGCCGCAGGCATGCAGGTCGCCGGCATGAAGGCGGGCTTCGTAGAGCACGGCAAGCCCCTCCCAGGTGAGGTGCGGGTCGGAGAGCAGAATGGCCGAGCCATCAGCGGTGCGGGCAGGCGACACCGCCCACTGGTTGCTGCCTGCCGCCGGGCGGGCCCGCTCGTCTTCATTCCGCAGGTCGCCCATGATCGTGCCGATGGGCCACCGCAGGATCATCGCGCGGCCGATCGCCAGCGGATGCCAGGGCTCCACGTCGACCGCGATGTCGGCCGCCTCATCGGGGTGCTCGGCGATGTAGGCCTTGATGCCGTCGGTGAAGGCGGCGACGTTGGCCTGCAGGTGCGGTGGGGCCGTCTTCAGATACTCAGCATGGATCCGATCGTTGCCGCTGACCCGCATCAGATAGTCCTGCTCCAGGACGGAGTCGCCCTGCACTTCTGCCAGCCTGCCGGTGGCGGTGCGGATCGCGGTGTAGATGTCGGCCAGCCGGTCTTCCGCCTGGGCATAGCCGAGGGCAAAAAACGCCGCGGGCTCGGTGTCGCCGATTGCATGCGGAACGCCCCAGGTGTCGCGGATCAGCGTGGCCTCGGCGGCCATGGCAGATCGCTCACACGCGGTGCAGGCGGCCACCAGCAGGGCCATGCCCGCAACGACGCGGGCGGAGGGAAAACGACAGCCATCACAAAACGTGGTCAACGCAGGCATGTGTGGGTCTTTCGCTGAGGAGTCGTGCCTGAGCGCAAACTGCGTCTCAGGCAGCACCAAACTAGGCTCTCGCCAGCACACGCAACAAGTCACCCGGAGCTCCATTTTCATTTGCAGCAGCGGCGGTAGCGTCTGGCGGCCCTTTCCGGGATACTCCGCGGCATGAACACCGTGCCATCTCCACCCCAAGCGTCACTGGGCGACTCCCATCCGTTGAACCTGCTCGCCCCGCAGCGGCGGATCCAGGGCATTTCAGCGGTGCTCCTTCCCTTCGACGCCGCGGGGTTTGTCGATTTCGATGCGCTGGCCGCGCATGTCGCACGCACCGCAGCCGCAGGCATCGTGCCGGCGGTCAACATGGACACCGGCTACGGTCACCTGATCGGCGATGCCACGCGGCGGCAGGTGCTCGCCGTTGCCCGGGAGGCGGCGGGGCCGGCAGCCGGGCAGCCCTTCGGCGGGCTCGTGGCCGGGGCCTGGGTGGTCGATGGGGAGTCGGCTGCCTTCGACGAAGCTGCCTACGCGGCGCAGCTGGCGATGATCACCGAGGTGGAGGCCACGCCGGTGATCTTCCCTTCCTGGGGGCTCAACACCGGCGACGACTGTGTGATCGTCGAGCGGCTCGCGGGGCTCGCCCACCACACGCCGCAGTTCATCGGCTTTGAGCTGGCCACGGCCTTTCATCCGGCCGGCCGGGTGCTTTCGCTCGACGCCTATGAGCAGCTGATGGCGATCCCCAACTGCCTCGGTGCCAAGCACTCCTCGCTCTCGCGTCGGCTCGAATGGGACCGTCTCGCCCTGCGGAATCGCACGCGGCGGGAGTTTCATGTGTTTACGGGCAACGACCTGGCGATCGACATGGTCCGCTACGGCAGCGACTGG
>CALCGM010000376.1 GCA_937900985.1 uncultured Planctomycetaceae bacterium
GCGAGAGGGCGTTGACGAGCTCTTGGGCGCAGTCTTGCCGCGCGGCCCGCTCGTCTGGGTCTTCGTATTCCTTGGCGAGAAACTGCTGGTAGCCCAGGGTGTCGATCAGCTCGGCAAGCACGGCAGACGGAAGCTTCGTGACTGGCGGCTCGCGGCCGACCCACTCGGCGAGCTGGTCGACGCCGGCCGAGGCGGCTGGTGAGAGCCGCTGCTCGCTGCGGGCGGTGAGAAACGCCTTCCAGATGCTGGTGCCCGCTTCGCTCGCCTCGCCCCGCACTTTTTTGAGGGCCGCAGCGGAGATGCCCCGTGGGGGCACGTTGGCAATTCGCAGAAAGGCCATGTCGTCGTCGGGGTCGACGAGCACCCGCAGCAGCGCCATCACGTCTTTCACCTCACGGCGGTCGAAAAACGAACGGCTGCCCACGAGCTCATACTGGATGTTGCGACGGCGGAGTTCCTGCTCGAAGAGCCGCGTCTGCTCGCCGGTGCGAAAGAGAATCACCGCCTCGCCGGGCGTCACCTGCTGCAGTCGGATCCGGTCGGCCATCTCGCCGACCACCCGCTTGGCCTCGTCTTCTTCATCGCCTGCCTGCACGATCACCGGGGGCGGGCCGGCTTCCGCTTTGGAGATGAGCGTTTTGCCGTGGCGGCGGGAGTTGCGTTCGATCAGCAGGTTGGCGGCGGTGATGATCTGCGGCGTGGAGCGGTAGTTTTCCTCGAGCCGCACCACATGCGCCCCCGGCCACCGCTTGGGAAACTCAAGGATGTGGGAGATCTCGGCTCCCCGCCAGGCGTAGATCGACTGATCGTCGTCGCCCACCACGCAGAAACTCTTGTGATCGCGGGCCAGCGACGTCAGGATCCGCTCCTGGGTGCGGCTCGTGTCTTGGTATTCATCGACCAGCACGTGGTCGAAGCGGCCTGCCTCGGCGCGACGGACATCTTCTTCATGGGTGAAGAGCTCGTCGACCACGCACAGCAAGTCGTCGAAGTCGACGGCTCCCGCGGCCTTGAGGGCGTCTTGGTAGCGGCGGTAGCCCGAGGCGGCGAGCTGGCTGCGATCGTCTTCGGCATACTCGATGGCCTCCCCGGGCCGCACGGCTGCCGTCTTCCAGCGGCTGATGCGATAGAGCAGATCGCCCGACTGCAGGCTCGTTTCGGGGGCCTTGATCTCCTTGAGCACCTTGCGGGCGACCGACTCCTGCTCCCCGCGGTCGATGATCGCAAAGCCGGGCGGATAGCCGGCCCGCTCGGCATGCCGCCGGAGGATGCGGGCGCAGAGCGAATGGATCGTGGAGATCTCCGGCTTGTCGCTCTTGCTCGGCCGCTTGCCGCTGGCCTTCGTGGCTCGCTCGAGCATTTCCCGGGCGGCACGATTGGTGAACGTCACCGCCAGGATGCGGGAGGGGGAGGCTCCCCGCTGCACGAGCCGGGCGATGCGGGCGATCACCACGCGGGTTTTCCCCGTGCCAGCACCGGCGAGCACCAGCAGCGGCCCGGGGGGGGCGTGGACGGCGTCGTGCTGGGCCGCATTGAGCGGGAGCGGAGCGGGAGAAGCCATGGGCAAAGCGGAGCTGTGGGAGCGAGAAAGAAGGCACACCAATCGGTCCGCCCGAGGTCGCGGCCGAGCGGAGGATGGTAGCAGAAAACGAACCGCTCACTCACCTTGACGTTCCCTTGCGGCCCGGCTTCTATTTGGGGTCTTGATTCGTTGCCGCCCCGCTGCCCTTTTGCCTCCGCGGAGACCCTGGATGAGCACCGTCGAACGCCAGCACGAACTCGAACAAAATGCGCTGGCCGAATGGATCGTGCAGCTGCTTGATGTGATTCGTCCCTATGTCGCGACGATCATCGTCGGCGTTGTGGCGATCGTGGCGGCTGTCGTTGCCTGGGTCGTGATTTCCTCCACCAACGCGGCCACCCAGGCCCGCAGCTGGGAGGCCTATCTCGGGGCCCTCGCCACGGGCGAGACGATCGCCTTCAATGAGGTGGTGCAGCGGTATCCTGGGAGCGAGGCGGCGCTCTGGTCGCAGCTGGTGCTGGCCGACATGGCCCTCACCGATGGGGCTGTGCTGGCCTTTGAAGATCGGGCCACCTCGAATGAGCGGCTGGAATCCGCCGCCGATCTCTACACCGCCGTGCTCGCCGAGGGGCCGAGTGGCCTGCTCGCCGAGCGGGCCAGGTTTGGGCTGGCGAAGGCCCAGGAGAGCCTCGGCCAGATCGACGAGGCTCAGGCTGGGTATGCCAGCGTGGCCCGCGACTTTCCCGAGAGCCCGCTGGCGGCCGTTGCCACGGAGCACGCCGCTGCCTTGGCCAGCGAGTCGACGAAGGGCTGGTATGACTGGTTTTTCGCGCAGGACCTGACCCCAGCGATCCCGCCGTCGCCGCCCGCAGCCGGGGCGACCGACGACGCCGCGGGCGAGGCCGCTGATCCAGCAGCCGCGCTCTTCGAGGAGGGCCCTCTGGGAGCGGCTGAGGCCGAGCCGGCGAGTGAGCCAGCCGCCGAGACGGCCGAGGCCCCAGCCGAGACGGCCGAGGCCTCGCAGGAAGCCGAGCCTGCTGCCGAGCCAGCGGGCACTCC
>CALCGM010000377.1 GCA_937900985.1 uncultured Planctomycetaceae bacterium
AGAAGGTCAACGAGGCGATGAAAGACCTCGAGAAGTGCCGCACCTTCAAGAGCACGGGCGACGGGCCGCCGGCCTGCACCGAAGAGAAAAAAAACCTGGAGAAGGCCCGCCGTCGTCTGCAGGTGGCCGAGGAGAAGGCCGAGGCCGTCCGTCACTGGACGCCGATTGTGCAGCAGCAGTTTCGTGAGACTGGCGTGCGGCTGGTGCACTTCCGCGAGGTGCTCGATGTCGACGTGCCCAAGGCAATGGCGGTGGTCGAGCGGATGCTCAAGGCCCTCGAGGCATACCGTGAGATGTCGGGTCCCTCCGGCGGAACTGCCGCCGGGGAGACTTCGGGCGAGGGCAGCATGCGTCGCTCTCTCGATGAAGACACCAAAGCCTCCCAGAGCGAGTCGGGGGCCCCAGCTGAGCAAGCCAACACGGCGGGAGGTGAAGCATGAAGGCAGGCAATCTCGCCAGCGGCGCGTCGAAGCTGGCGTTGGCCGTCAAGCAGCTCGATATCAAGTGGCAGGCAGCCGAAGACACCTGGCGGGACCAGACCGCCAAACAGTTTCATAAAGACTGCATCGAGCCGCTGACACCCAAAGTCAAAGAGACACTCGAAGCGCTCGGACGGCTGGCCGAGGTGCTCTCCCGTGCGTCCCGTGATGTGAGTGAATACGGAGGGGACTGATGCCGCTGCGGCACGCTCCGCTGCGTCGGGCTTGCCGATCTCCAGCGGAGTGAGCCCTGTGTGGGGGCGGGAGCGAGGCAACGCCCGTCACGGCAGTCATCGTGCCAGGTGACGCGAGAGACCGAGGACAGAGGAGAACAGATGGCCGATCCGATGGACGACGCGATGACTTCCACCACAGCCACCACGGAGGTGGCAGGTGCTTCCAGTTACACGCCCGACGCGATGCGGGCGGTGATCACGTCGCTGCGGGACGAGTCTGCGACCAGGGCAAGCCTCGAACGCTCCATCGTGGCCGACTACGAGAAAGGCTGTGAGGCGACTCAGCAGGAGGCAGGTCGACTCATTCAGGAGACCATCGATCGCTACGACGACAAGATTGCCAGCACCAAGCGGGAGTTTGAGCAGCTCCAGCAGCGGGTCGAGTCGCAGTATCGCGATGCGGAGGCGAAGGTCAGCCAGCAGCGCGACGCAAAGGCTGCCGAGATCACGCGGCTGGCTGAGCAGAAAAAGGAGCAGCTTAAGGAAGACGAGCATTTTGCGGAGAGCACTGAGGCGGAATCCTTTCAGGAGCGAAAACGCGATCCGGGGAAACTGTTTGCCCGTGACTCAAAGCAGCTCGAGACCTACACCCAGGAGTTCGCCAAACTCCGTGAGAAGTGCCTGAAGATTCTGGCGGAGCGGAAAGTCGACGCCGGCGAGTCGATGCCAGACGCTGCCGCAGCGGGTGATCAGGACGCGGCCCTGCCCTCCGGTGCCGAGATCCTCACGCATGTCAAAGACCTCCACCAGTCGGTCGTCGACGCCGTGAAAAACCTGATGGGCCTGACGGCTGCCAAGGCCGGCGCCGGAATGCTGAACGTCTTTGGGAGAACCAAGCTCTTGCAGGAAGCGTCTCTGGCGGCATTCGCCGAGCTTGAGCGCGACTTTCAGCGGTCCGGCAAGGCACTTGAGGCGGCGTCTGCGTTTCTTGCGGTCCGCCGCGATCAGCAGCAGGCCGCGCTGACAACGACCTACAAAGAGGAGGTCGAGCGGCGGAAGAAGAAGCTCGCCTCTGACGTTCAGGCGTTGACCGCCAAGCGGGATGCTGAGCTCGCGGCCCTCGAGGCCAAGGCGGCTGCGGCCCTCGAGTCGGCGGCCGCCAAACGCCGCGAGCTGCTCGAGCAGGCGGACGCCAAGTATCCGCCCGCGATTGAGAAGCTCGAAGGGCAGCGGGCCGAGCGGATGGCCACCATCGAGACCAAGCGGGATGAGCGGCTGGCCGAGCTGGAGAGCCGGCGAGCGAGCCGCTGGCAGGAGATGGTCGACCGCTGGAAGGTGGCCCGGGAGTCGGCCGCGGAAACGGTGCGGCAGGCTGCCGAATACGACGCCGCGGCGTTTGCCGAGTGGGACCGCCTGGCCAGCGACGATGCGGCCTTCCCCGCCGACGCGCCGGTGGGCCTGCGGTTTGGGAAGCTGGCGGTCGCGCTTGAGAAGATCAAGGGCGGCGTCTCGCCGCATGCAGACCTGAATGCCTACGGGCCGACAGACTGGCAGCAGCCGTCGATGACGCCCTTTCCGAATGCGGCGTCGCTCCTGATCAAGACGACCGCCAGCCAGGCCGACGCGGCCTCGGAGATGATGCAGGCAATGATGCTGCGGATCGCCACGGGCATTCCTGCCGGCCAGACCAGGTTTACGATCATCGATCCCGTCGGGCTCGGCAAACACTTCGCGGGCTTCATGCACCTGGCTGACTACGACGAGCTGCTCGTCACCAGCCGCATCTGGACGGAGCCCACGCAGATCGAGCAGCGGCTCGCCGACATCACCGAGCAGATGGAGCTCGTGATTCAGAAGTATCTCCGCAACGAGTATCCGTCGATTGGCGACTACAACCACGACGCGGAGGTGCCCGAGCCGTATCGCTTCGTGGTGGTGGCCAACTTTCCTGCCAACTTCACCGAGACCTCCGCCCGCCGGCTGATGAGCATTGCCTCATCTGGAGCCCGCTGCGGCGTGTCGACGATCGTCTCGGTCGACACGAAGCAGCAGCTGCCGGCCAACTTCAGCATCGACGATCT
>CALCGM010000378.1 GCA_937900985.1 uncultured Planctomycetaceae bacterium
CCGCTTCAACCGGCGGCTGATCACTGGCTGATTGCCACATCGGCTGGCAGCGCTGGCCCGTGTGCGGGAAGCAACGTCGTGCCACCGCGGTCACGAGCCCGCTGCCCCCCTTCGCAAGCCGAGACGCCCCTTCTGGAGACCACTGATGCGACGCCGCCTTGCCCTCGTGTTGGCAGCCTGCCTGGCTACCTGCTGCGCGAGCCCCTTCGCAGCCCACGCCGACAGTGCTGCAGACGCCGACAGTGCAGCCGACGGCAACCAGGCCGCTGGGTCGCTCGGCCTCGATCCCCGCACGCTCGCGGGCATCCGGCCACTGGTCGAGGAGGCGATCGCCTCCGGCGAAACATCGGGCTGCGTGGTCTGCATCGGCCGCCGCGACGGCATCGCCTGGCTGGAGTGCTTTGGCGACCGACAGGTGGAGCCCGTTCGCGAGCCGATGACCCGCGACACCGTGTTTGATCTGGCGTCGCTGACCAAGCCGGTGGCCACAGCCACCTCCGTGATGCAGCTGGTCGACGACAGTCTGCTGCAGCTCAACGACACGGTCGCCCAGCACCTGCCTGCCTTTGCAGCCCATGGCAAGGAAGCGATCACCGTTCGCGACCTGCTCACCCACACCAGCGGCCTGATCGCCGACAATCCCCTCGCCGACTACGAACACGGCCCAGCCGAAGCCTGGGACCGCATCTGCCGCCTCACGCCGCTGGCCGACCGAGGCGAGCGGTTCATCTATTCCGACGTGAACTTCATCGTGCTCGGCCGGCTGGTGGAAGCCCTCCGCGACGGCTCGCTGGCCGACGTTGCTGCCGAGCGGATCTTCACGCCGCTGGGCATGACCGACGCCGGCTTCACGCCCGATGCTGCCCGGCGAGCCCGGGCGGCCGCCACCGAGCAGCGCAACGGGCAGTGGCTGCGGGGCGAGGTGCATGACCCGCGGGCCTGGAAGCTCGGAGGGGTGGCCGGTCATGCAGGGCTCTTCGCGACCGCCGACGACCTGGCGAGATATGCCCGAGCGATGCTCGGCGGCGGTGAGCTTGCGGGAGCGTCCGTGCTCGCCGCGCCAGTGCTCGCGATGATGACATCGGCCACGGACGTGCCGGGTGGCGGACTCCGCGGCCTCGGCTGGGACAAACAGAGCGGCTACTCATCAAACCGGGGCACGAAGCTCTCGCCGGCCGCCTTTGGCCATGGCGGCTTCACCGGAACATCGCTCTGGATCGACCCCCAGCTCGATCTCTTTGTGGTCTTTCTCGGCAGCAGGCTGCATCCCGACGGCAAGGGTCGGGTCAATCCGCTGGCCGGCGCGATCGCCGATGTCGCCGTGGAAGCGATTGAGCCCGCCCCGTCGGCGGCGGCGGCAGCGACGGCAAAGCAGCCCAACGTGATCGTGATCCTCGCCGACGACGCCGGCTGGGGCGACTTCTCCGTGACCGGCAACCGCACGCTTGCCACGCCCGCGGTCGATTCGCTGGCTGCCGAGGGCTGCCTGCTGGAGACCTTTTTTGTGCAGCCGGTCTGCGCCCCGACCAGAGCCGAGCTGCTGACTGGCCGCTGGCATCCGCGTGGCGGCGTGCGGGGGGTGACCGAGGGAGCCGAACGGCTCAGCCCGGATGAGCGGACGATTGCCGAGGTGTTTCGCGATGGTGGCTACGCCACCGGCTGCTTCGGCAAATGGCACAACGGCACGCAGTGGCCCTACCACCCCCTCGCCCGCGGCTTCGAACGCTTCTACGGCTTTACCGAAGGACACTGGGGCAGCTACGTCGACCCGCCCATGGAGTCTGACAGCGAGTTTGTCCGTGGGACCGGCTACATCACCGACGACATCACTGATAAGGCGATCGCCTTTGTGCGTGGTCACCAGGCAGCCCCCTTCCTCTGCTACGTCGCCTACAACACCCCGCACTCACCAATGACGGTGCCTGATGCCGACTGGGACCGCTTCCGCGAACGGCCGCTCGCCCAGACTCGCGACCAGGAAGATCCGGTGTTCACGCGGGCAGCCCTGGCGATGGTGGAAAACCTCGATGCCAACGTCGGCCGACTGCTGCAGACCGTCGACGACTGCGGGATCGCAGACGACACGATTGTTGTCTTCTTCTCCGACAACGGCCCCAACAGCTTTCGCTGGTGCGGCGGCATGCGGGGCCGCAAGGGATCGACCGACGACGGCGGTGTGCGGAGCGTCTGCTGCCTGCGGTGGCCCGGCTCGATTCCTGCCGGCCGCCGCGTCGCTGAGCCGACCGCCGCAATCGATCTGCTGCCCACGCTCGCCGGCCTCGCCGGGATCTCCACGGCAGGCTGCCGCCCACTCGACGGCGTCGACCTCTCATCGCTGCTGACTGGCAGCAGCGGGGCCGCAGCGCTCACCACCACGCTGAGGCAACGGCCGATCGTGTCGTCGTTTCGTGGCCGGGTGAGCATCCGCACGGCCAGCCATCGGCTCGATCACGAGGGGCGGCTCTACGATATCCTCGCCGACCCCGGCCAGACCTCTGACATCACCGCCGACGAGCCCGAGGTGGCAGCCCAGCTCAACGCGATCGCCACCAGCTGGCGAAACGACGTTTTGGACGCCGTTCCCGCCCCCGCCGAAGAGCGGTTTCCCGTCGGCTTCCGCGACGCACCGCACACCGAACTTCCTGCCCGCGACGGCCGAGGCCACGGCGGCGTCGAGCGGAGCGGTCGCGCCCCCAACTGCTCCTTCTTCACCCGCTGGACCTCCGCCGACGACTCGATCAGCTGGACCGTCGACGTGCTCACCCCCGGCCGCTACGAGGCCGAACTCTGGTACACCTGCGGCAGTGCCGACACCGGCTCGACAATCGAGCTTGTCTGCGAACGGGCAGACCAGGCCCCAGACGCGGCTCCCCGCACGGCGGCCGTGGTCGCCACCGCCTGGGATCCCCCGCTCAACACCGGCGAAGACCGCGTTGATCGCGGCAGCGAAAGCTACGACAAGCCGTTCAAGCCGCTCTCACTCGGCCAGATCGACCTCCCCCGTGGCCACGCCTCGCTCATCCTGCGGGCCCGCGACATTCCAGGCGGCTCCGTCGCCGACATCCGCCGCCTCGTCCTCCGCCCACTCGCACCATAGCGCTGAGCCCACAAGGGGAGGCAAGTTGGGCCGGCGAACGCTCACCTCTGCCATCCGCCACGCAAGCGGGACGGGTCTTCGGGTGCCGCAGGCACCTCGGCTTCGCCGAGGCCGCTTCGCGGCCCGAGGACCCGTCCCGTTCACTCCGCGCGAAGGAGGGAAAGCAGGGAGGCTCCGAGAGGGTACGCTGTAAGATCAAGAGGGATACACGGCAGGCGACCATGGATGACCACCTCACAATCTCGTTCGGTGACGACGGCGAACGACGCCCCCACGTGACGCCCGAGATGGCGACCGTCTGCCGCGAGGTGGACGACACCACACGGGGAGGAGTGGTCTGGCAGTCGCAGGAGAGCGTCACCGGATTTGGCGAGGGCCACCGCTACCAGCTGATTCGCGAGATCGGCCGAGGCGGAATGGGGATTGTTCATCAGGGGTGGGACTCGCAGCTGTGCCGCTCGGTGGCGATCAAGATCATGGATCCCTCGCAGCAGCTCCAGCCGGCGGGCCTGCAGCGTTTCTTTCGGGAAGCCCGCATCGCCAGCCAGCTCGCCCATCCGGGCATCGTGACCATCCATGAGTTTGGCGTCACGCTCGAGGGCGAGGCCTTCATCGTGATGGAGCTGCTGCTCGGCCGCACGCTCAGGCAGATCCTCAAGTCTGTCGGCGATCGTGGGCGGGAGCTGCCCGGGCTGCTGACGGTCTTTTCCGAGGTCTGCCAGGCGATGGCGTCGGCCCATGGCCGTGGTGTGATCCATCGGGATCTCAAGCCCTCCAACGTGATGGTCTGCCCGTTTGGCGTGGTCAGCGTGATGGACTGGGGCGTGGCCAAGCTGCTCTCAGACGCAGGCAGCAGCGATGGGTTTGATGCTCCAGCCGCCAGCACCACCGCGGCCGACACGCCGCCCGAAGCGGCCAGGCCTGCAGCCACCCCTGTCACCGACGACCACACCACAGCCGCCCCAGAGGCCTCCGGCCACACGCTCGCCGGCACGATCTTCGGCACGCCCGCCTACCTGCCGCCGGAGCAGGCCCGCGGCGAGATCGAACGCGTCGACTGCCGATCCGACGTGTTTGGCCTGGGCAGTGTGCTCTGTGAGATCCTCACGGGATCGGCTCCGTTTGCGGCGGAGACTGCCGACGACCGCTGCCGGCAGGCTGCCGAAGGAGATCTTGGCGAAGCGTATGCCAGGCTTGATGGCTGCGGAGGGCCGTTGCCGCTGATCAGCCTGGCCAAACGGTGCCTGGCGGCGACGCCCGAAGCACGGCCCGCCGATGCCGGCGAAGTGGCCACCGCTGTCACCACATACCTTGAGTCGGGGCAGCGACGGGCCGAGCAGGAACTGGTGCGGTTTTTTGATCTCTCGCTCGATCTGTTCTGCATCGCCGGCCTCAACGGCACCTTTCACCGGCTCAACGACAACGTGGAGAGCCTGCTGGGCTACACGGCTGCTGAAATGATCAACCAGCCGATTCTCGACTATGTGCATCCCGACGATCATGAGCGGACCTGTCAGGAACTTGCCCACCTTGCGGAACAGAAGCCCACGATCCAGTTCGTCAACCGCTACCGGCATGCCGACGGTCGGTATGTCTGGCTGGAGTGGAA
>CALCGM010000379.1 GCA_937900985.1 uncultured Planctomycetaceae bacterium
TGGGTCGTGCACGATGTGGCCAACCTCGGCTGCCCCTCGCCCTACGACGACGCCCGCGAGCGGCTTGCCGTCTGGCCGTCGGCGCTGTCGCTCGATCTGACGTCCAGCGAGGGCTTCTGGACCTTGCAGCTGGAGGCGTTTGGCCGCTCCTGGCTTCCTCTGCCGGGCAGCGCTGAGACCTGGCCAGTGTCGGTCACGCTCGACGGCGAGCCGGTGGCGGTGGTGCCACACGACGGCGTGCCGTCGATCCGGGTGGAGCCGGGGCGGCATCTGGTCTCGGGTGGGTTTCGCTGGAGCCGGCTGCCTGAGCGGCTGGCGATTCCCAACACGATCGGCATCGTGGAACTGGTCCGCGGCGGGGCTGCCGTGGGCCTTCCCGAACGGGATGCCGACGGCTGGCTGTGGCTCGAGCGGAGCCGGTCGGTGGAGGAAGAACAGGATCAGCTCGCTGTCCATGTGTCGCGAGTGCTCGAAGACGGGCTGCCGATCTGGCTGCGAACCGAGATCGAGCTGAGCGTGTCTGGCCGCAGCCGTGAAGAAGTGATTGGGCAGATACTGCCGGCCGGCTGGCAGCTGGCTGCTGTCGATGGGCCGATTCCGGTGGCGGTGGATGATGTGGGGTTGCTGCGGGCGCAGGTGCGGCCGGGCAGCTGGCGAATCCGCATCGACGCCTTTCGCACCGATGACCTCTCGCAGCTGGCCTATCCCGAGGGCACGGGGCCTGTCGCGAGCGAGGAGCTTGTGGGCCTGCGACTGCAGCCGGAGTTTCGTGTGATCGAGTTCACCGACGCTCTGCCGGTCGATGTGGCGATGACCCGTTTTCCCGATCGGTGGCGGACGCTGCCGGTGTTTCGCTGGAACACGGCGGAGCCGCTTTCGTGGGTCGTGAAAGACAGCGGTGCTGGGCTGCGAAAGCCCGACCGCTTTGAGATGACCCGGCGGCTGTGGCTTGACGATGATGGACGCGGCCTGACCTACGAAGACACGATTCAAGGAGAGTGTCGCGAGCTCTCCCGGCTTGACGCGATCGCAGGCAACGAGCTGGCGGTGGTTCGCATCGACGGTCAGCGGCAGCTGATCACCACCGATCCTGAGTCGGGGGCGGCGGGCGTGGAGCTGCGGTCACCTCGGCCGAGGGTTGAGGCGATCGGCAGGATCACCCGGGAGCCCCTGCTCTCGGCGACTGGCTGGCAGGCAGATGCAGACAGCCTGCGGGTTTCTCTCTCGCTGCCTCCCGGCTGGCGGATGCTCGCGGTGTTTGGAGCGGATCGCGTGGAGGGCGACTGGCTGACGGCCTGGACGCTGCTCGATCTCTTCCTGCTGTTGGTCTTCTCGCTGGCGGTGGTTCGCATGCGTGGCCTGGCGGCAGGGCTGGTGGCGTTTCTGGCCTTTGGGCTCGCCTACCACGAGCTCTATGCGCCGCGGTTCACCTGGCTGTTTCTCCTGGCTCCCGTTGCGCTGCTGGCCGTGGTCCGCTCGCAGCGGGCCGTGTGGTGGATGCAGGCCTGGAGGCTGCTGGCGATGGGGCTGCTGCTGATGCACCTGATTCCGTATGTCACCAGTGAGGTGCAGTCGGCGCTCTATCCCCAGCTGGAGCCCGGTGGCATTCACTACCGGCAGCGAAGCCTCTGGGAGATCTTCAGCGGCCCGAGACGGGCGGCGCCTCCTGGGCAGGTGCAGCTGGATGCGGCGCTGTCGGCCTCATCGGTGACGGCATCCCTCTCCCGCACCCGCGGGCGTGGTGGTGAACCGCTGCCGGCAGACCGGCAGGCCGGCCAGGCAAAGCTCGCGCTGTTTGACTCCGACAACATGCAGTTTGCTCCGGGCACCAACACGCAGACCGGCATTCCCAGGCCCGCCTGGCAGGGCAATCAGGTGGAGTGTTTCTGGGATGGGCCGGTGGGCCAGGAGCAAACCCTGCGTCCGATTCTCTTGCCGGCGGTGGGCCACCGAATCCTGGCCGTGGTGCGGGTGGCGCTGCTGGCATGCCTGCTGGGCATCTTCCTGCGGCCTCACTCACCGCCTCGACGGAAGCCTGCGAGCAGCCGGGCCACAGGCCTCGCGACAGCGGTGCTTGCAACGCTGCTGCTGTCGGCCGATGCGGCCATTGCCCAAGACACGGTGTCGGCACCGCTATCGAGTGAGGGCACCGCGGACCAGGGGCCCGCTCCCGAAACACCGCAGCTGCTGCCAGCCGGCGATCTGTTTCCTTCGCCAACGTTGCTCGGCGACCTGCGGGAGCGGCTGCTGCAGCCGGACGATGCCTTCCCGCATGCGGCGGACATTCCTGAGGCCTCGCTCCTGATCACCGGCAATCGGCTTTCGCTCACCGCCACCGTGCATGCCGCCGTTGGCTGTGCGGTGCCGCTGCCCGGAAAGCTACCCGCGTGGTCGCCACTGTCGGTCCTGCGGGATGGTGAGGCCGCGGCAGTTGTCCGCCGCCCCGACGGCCATCTCTGGGTGTGGGTGCCTGAGGGCGTGAGCGAGCTGGCCGTTGAGGGGCGAATCCCGGAGTCGGCAGAGTGGGTGCTGGGATTCCAGCTCTCGCCACGGCGGCTGGAGCTTGAGGCTGCCGAATGGATTGTGTCGGGCATCAAGGAAGACGGCCTGGTGGAGGAACAGCTCTTCTTCACCCGGCGGCAGCAGCAGGATGCTGGGGCGGCGGCCTACGACCAGTCAAACGTCCGCGGCGTGGTGCAGATCGATCGGGTGCTTGAGGCAGGGCTGGTGTGGAAGCTGCACACCACCGTGCGACGGCTCTCGCAGCCGGGGCGGGCGATCAGCCTGACTGTGCCGCTGGTGGCCGGCGAACGGGTGCTCTCCGGAGGCACGACCGGCGGGAACGGCAGCATCGACGTCACCCTTGCGGCCAATGCGGAGAGCTTTGCCTGGGACAGTGAGCTGCCGGCCCTGCCTGAGATGCAGCTGCTGGCAGCGGCAAGTCCGCAGTCGGTTGAGCGATGGTCACTTGTCACATCGCCGGTGTGGAACGTCGCGATGAGCGGCGCCGGGCCGGTCTATGAAGCCGACGCCGCGGAACTGATTCCCGTCTGGTATCCCTGGCCTGGTGAGCAGGTCACGCTGTCTTTTGAGCGGCCTCAGGCCGTCGATGGAAAAACGCTCACCATCCGTGGCCTCAGCCGCACCGACGAGTTTGCGACGCGGCGGCGGAGCTCGTCGATCGACCTGCGGCTTGAATCGAGCCTGGGGGGTGAGTTTTTCGTGGGGCTGCCGGAAACCGCCACGGTTCGTGCGGTGGAACTGGAGGGCAGATCGCTGCCAGTGCGGCGGGAAGCAGGCCGCGTGCTGGTGGGGCTGCAGCCGGGCAGGCAACAGCTGACGCTCGCCTGGACAACGGACGAACCGCTGGCTCAGCAGACGACCTTCGATCCGGTTGAGCTGCCCGTCGAGGCGGCGAATGTCACCAGCCAGATGCAGCTGCCGGAGTCGCGGTGGATTCTCTGGGCCAGCGGCCCCTTGCGCGGGCCGGCGGTGCGGTTCTGGGCGGTGCTGGCCCTGGCGGTGGTGCTTGCTGGTGGGCTGAGCCGGCCGCAGCTGTCGCCACTGAAGTTTCACGAGTGGGTCTTGCTGCTGATTGGGCTCACGCAGATCTCCGTGATTCCCGCGGCTGCGGTGGTGGGCTGGCTCTACCTGCTCGCCTGGCGGGGCCAGAAAGATCCGCAGAGCTTCGGCTGGTTCAGCTTCGACGTGCTGCAGCTGTTCTTGGTGGTTCTCACCATCGTGTCGCTGGTCACGCTGGTGGTCGTCGTCAGCCGTGGGCTCCTCGGCACGCCGGAGATGTTCATCACCGGCAACGGCTCGGCTGGCAGCCAGCTGATCTGGTTCAGCCCAGCGGAGGGCACTGAGCTGGGCCAGCCCTGGGCCTTTTCGATCTCGATCTGGTACTACCGGCTGCTGATGCTGCTGTGGGGGCTGTGGCTTGCCAACGCGGTGATCCGCTGGCTGATGGCCGGCTGGCAGCAGTTCACGGCCGGAGCAGGATGGCGGTGGCGAAGCCGGATCGCCGCGTAGCCTGCGGGGAGCCACGGGGCCCCGTCGGTATACTGGCTCGCACGACCGAAACGGGGAGGAGCGCTGATCATGGAGACTGGAAGCCGCATGAGAAACCGCAGCTGGAGCCCCGCCTGGCGGGCTGTGGCGATCTGCTGGGCTGCCAGCTGGACTGCAGGGATGCCGATCGCGAAGGCCGACGAAACGGGCATGCGGGTGGCTGCCGCGCGAGCCAGCGAGATCGATCCGCGGGCTGCGGAGCATCCCGAGATCGGCTTTGTGTTTTCCAGCGACGGCAAGCCGCAGGATCTGCAGCATGCGATGGTCGACCTCGACGCTCCGC
>CALCGM010000380.1 GCA_937900985.1 uncultured Planctomycetaceae bacterium
CCGGACGGCGTGAGGGAAGCGTATGCCGACGCCCGGCGGGCATCAAGGGAGCATGAAGCCGCCGCCGGCCGGTTTCGCTCCCATCACCGAACCAGCACGGGCTCAAGCAGGTCGACATCCTCCGCCAGCATCAGCGTCCGGTTGGGCACTGCCTTCATCTGCCCGTGGAAGGCGGCAATGTTGCCCTCGTGGACCGTTCCCCAGACACGCTCCTGATAGACCGTCAGGGCATGCAGGGCGTGGCCCATCGGGCCGATCTTCCATTCCCGGTTGGGATCGCTGGCCATCGCTCGAGCCAGGAACGACGTGGCGTGCACGATTCGCGGGTGGTAGAGCATCGGCTGATCGACCGAGGCGACGAGCCACTCCAGGATGTGGCCGGTCGTCTGGACCTTGCGGTCGATGTCGTCGGTCCGGTCCGCCGGATACTTAAACCACTCGGTGCTGAAGGATCCGTCAGAGTTCTGCAGCTTCGAGAGGGCAAAGACCTGATACTCGCGAACGAACTTGTCGGCCCGCTTGAAAGCACCGTCGAGCGAGCCCGTGGCCTCGCGTCGCCGCTGGCAGGCGTAGGAGAGGGCAAAAAGCCGATGCGTGCCGCCGCAGGCAGCCGTGCGAACCGGCTGGGCCAGCTCCTCTTCGACGAGCCGCTCGAGGGTCCAGGTCTCCCCTTCCCTGCTCTGCCACACCTCGTCTGTCGGCAGGTAGTGCGACAGGGCGATCAGGGTGAAGGTGAGCTCCACACCCGAGCGGCAGCAGAGCTGCTCCTGCTCGACGAGATCCGCCACGGTGTAGTCACGCCCCTGGAGCTTGAGCGGCGACTCCTTCGCCACCCGGCACTGGGCCAGAATCGCCAGGTACTGGGCAAGGTGGCCCTGCACGCCGTAGCCGATCAGGCCGGTCGGCAGGTCGCCCGCCGGCACCAGCATCACCTGGCCGCGGCAGCGGCCGCCCATGTTCATCCAGCCAATCGAGTTGACCAGCGTGCCTGAGCGGCCGACTCGCAGCTGCGAGGGAATGCCGAAAGCGATAAAGCCGTGCATCACTTCCCAGGGGGTGTTTTCGATGGTGCTCAGCGGACGCCTCTTATAGAGGTCGAGCGTGCGTTCGACCTGCTTTTGCAGGAGGGCAAACTCCCGCGTTTTTGGCGGCGGGGCTGCGGAAGGCGGCAGCAGCGGCTTCCGCAGCCGGCTGCCAGCACTGGCCTGCTCCTCGCGCTCGCCGCCATCGTCAGGACGATCGGTGGCCACGATTTGAGAGGCCGAAGGGGCCGCCACGGCTGGCGGCGACTGCGACTCCGTGGACGCTTCTTCGTCGGCTGTGCCGTCGCTCGCGTCGTCGCCCTTCGCACCCGACGCGTCGCCGTTGCTGGCATCGGAGTCGTCGGCTGCCACGAGCGTGCGAGCGGAACCGGCAACACGTCCGGCGAGCTGCTTCACCTCTTCCCAGCTGGTGCGAGGCCAGACGAGCCCGGAGCCCGCCGATCGCGAGGGCTCGTCGGCGTCGACGGCGTCAGCGGTGTCGGAGACTGCCGGACCGTCGTCAGCTCGGGTTTCTTCAGTCTCGGCAAGGTGGTCCGATCCGCGGCTCTCGGCCGGAGCAGGATCGGCCGGTGGGGGATCTGGCTGAGGTGCCGGAATAAAGTTGCGAGGATTTCGCGGAGCCGCGGTCTCTTCTGGAGGGCTCGATTCACGGCTGAAGAGATTGTCGAAAAACCGCCGCGGTCCAGACCTGGCAATCCGGATGCCGTCGGCAGGTGGATCGGTCTCAGGGAGCGTGCTTTGGCCCCGGCCCACGGCGGCGATGACAACGCCCACCAACAGCAGGGCGAGCGGCTGGGCGAGGCGACGAGAGGCTGGAAGCGACGATGGGGAGCGTCCGTCTGCTGGGCGGAGAAGCATGAGAGACTCGAGTCGGTGCGGGACGGCGGCATGAGAACGGCTTGGACACGCACCGTGACATGCTCGCTCGGCAGCAGCACGGCCCGTGAGGCCCGCGGAACATGGCTCCGCAGGCTTCCACCACGTATGCCCGGTCTATCGGCCAACGGCACCTGCGAAACCGTGCAACCAGTGGCGACGACCGACTCTCTCGCCAGAGTGCCCCGCACGGAGAATCGGCAGAACTTGCCTGATCGCCAGCCTTGCCAGGGCCGGCGGTTGCCGCAGGAGGCCCGAGCCGGCTGAGGCTCAGGTGCGACCGCGGAGAGATGGCCGCTCGCCGCATCCTGCGACGGCAGACCTGTTTCGCAGTCTGCGAGACGATCTGTCTGCTAGAAGATCTGCCGGATCGTCTCAGCCATCGTCGGCTCTGTGTCGCGGGCTTCGGGATCGGCTGCCCACGCCCGCCACGCGTTGACATCGTTGCCGAGGTCGCGGCCGCTCACCTGCCGCAGCGAGTCGACGGCGCGATACTGCACCGCCGGATCCGGGTCTTCCAGGGCGATCGCGAGCACCGCGATGGCTGCGTCGTTGCCCGTCTCGCCGAGGGCACGGACGGCACGCAGGCGGACGTCGATTTCTTCGTCGGTCTCCATGCAGCTGGCGAGCAGAGGAATGGCCTCCTTGCCACGCATGCCACAGACATCACAGGCGGTCATCCGCACCCGCGGATCTGGGTCGCGGAGCCCGCCCTCGCAGATCGCATTGGCAGCAGGCGTGTCGAAGTCGGCGGCGATCTCCAGAATCGAGCACCGCACCCGAGGGTCGTGTTCTTCAAGCAGGGTCTGGATCAGGCCCTGCGAAAATCGTATTTCGGCGGTGCTGCCAGCCTCGCTGGCTTCCTGAGCTTCTTTTGTGAGGGCTGCGATCCGCTGGTCTGCGGTGTAGCCATACCGGGCAATCTGCTTTTCCGTGGTCTCTCCGCTTCCCCAAGGGAGCCAGCCTGCGCAGCCAGCGGTGCTTGCCAGGATCACCGCGGCGCCGATGGCCTGGAGGGCCCTTGGCGTGATCGGGGTGACGGTGGTGTGCCGAAAAAGATCAAAGGCTGGCATCGGACTGTGACCACGCGCTGCTAGGGTGACGGAGGCAAACCGGCTCCGGCGGTTTTTTCGAGGGCGGACGGTAGCGTCTCCTGGCGGACTCGGCCAGACCAATCCAGAGGCGGCGCGGAGCATGGAATGGGAATCAGTGGCATGAGAACGTCAGGCGTTCCGCGCGAGACAGCGGCTGCCCGCCTCGCCACCGTCCCCCGTGCCGCTCGCACGCTGACCGGTGGCCCCGCCGCAGGTCGGACGATGGTGGTGGCCCTGCTCGTGGCGGCCGTATGCCTGCCTTCGGCGGCGGCCGACGATCTCACCGGCAGCCGCGTGCACGTGACATTTGAGGCCGAAAACGGCGGCAGTGCCGCTGGCGGGCTGCGAACGTGCGAAGGGCAGGTGCTGGTGGAGGCCCTCGACGGGGGGCTGCTCGTGGAGGAAGACGACGGCCAGCTGCAGCTGATTACAGCAGCCCGCCGCGGCGATGTGCAGCCGCTGCCGGATGCGACGATGCCGACGCCGGCGGAGGTGGGCCGCAAGCTGCTGACGGAGCTGCCGGAGGGGTTTCAGCTGCTCACCACCAGGCACTACTGCATCTGCTTTGACACCTCGCGGGAATACGCAGGCTGGGTCGGAGCGGTGTTCGAGCGGCTCCGTGGGGCCTTCGCCACCTATTTTCGCCGCGATGGGCTGGAACTGACGCCCCCGTCCCGGCCGTTGGTGGTGGTGATCTTCGCCGACCGCCGCCGGTATCTCGAGCATGCCGAACCGACGCTCGGCACCTCCTCGCCAAACGTCATCGGCTACTACAACCTGATGAGCAACCGGGTCACAACCTACGACCTCACCGGCAGCGATCTGCTCCGCGGCCGCGTGGGGGGGCGGCAATCGGTTGCCCAGGCGGTCGCCTCGAGCCCCGCTGCCTCGTCGCTCGTCGCCACGCTGGTGCATGAGGCCACCCACCAGCTGGCTTTCAACACCGGGCTCCATCAGCGGCTCGCCCCGATTCCCGTGTGGCTCAGCGAGGGGGTGGCGATGTATTTCGAAACCCCCGACCTGCGGGCCACCAGCGGCTGGCGGGGGATCGGCATGGTCAATCAGCAGCGGTTGGCCCGCTGGCGGCAGGCCCACCGCCGTGATCTGCTGGCCCGCATTCTCGTCGACGACGAGGTGTTTCGTGATCCCGAAACCGCGCTCGACGCCTATGCCGAGGCCTGGGGCCTGGCGTTTTTCTTGCTCAAAACCCGCCGCAAGGAGTCGGCCGAGTATCTCGCCAGGCTCGGCCGCCGGGGGCCTTTCAGCGGTGATTCTCCCGAGCAGCGGCTGGCGGATTTCGAGGCGGCCTTCGGCGGCGGTGTGGAGTCGCTGGAGCCGGCGC
>CALCGM010000381.1 GCA_937900985.1 uncultured Planctomycetaceae bacterium
CGAGCTGGCGGGCTTGGCGGAAACGGCGGGCGCTGACGTGCGGGCTGAGATCACACAGCGGCGCGACACTCCTGACCAGACCACCTACCTCGGCAGGGGCAAGGTGGCCGAACTGCGGATGCTCGTCGAGCGGCACGAAGCCGACGTGGTGATCTTCGACAACGACCTCTCCCCTGCCCAAACCCGCAACCTTGAGAAGGCGTCGGGCGTGAAGGTGCTCGATCGCTCCGAGCTGATCCTCGACATCTTCGCAGCCCGCGCCCGCACCCACGAGGCCCGCCTGGCCGTTGAGCTCGCCCAGCTGGAGTATTCGCTGCCCCGCCTGAAGCGGATGTGGACCCACCTGTCGCGACTGAAGATGGGCATCGGCATGCGCGGCCCGGGTGAGAAGCAGCTGGAGGTCGACCGCCGACTCGTGGAGAAGCGGATTCACGACCTGCGGCAGGAGCTGGCGGTGATCCACGCCCGCCGTGAGCGGCAGGTGGCCGCCCGCCATGATCGCCGGACTGTCTCGCTCGTCGGCTACACCAACGCCGGCAAGAGCACGCTCCTCAACAGGCTCACCGGCTCCTCCGAACTCGCCGAAGACAAGCTCTTTGCCACGCTCGACACCCGCACTCGCCGCTGGAAACTGCCAGGCTGGGGCCCCGTGCTCCTCTCCGACACGGTGGGCTTTATCCGCAACCTGCCCCACCGCCTGATCGCCAGCTTCAAGGCCACGCTCGAGGAGACGCGGCAGGCTGATCTGCTGCTGCACATTGCCGACGCCTCGAGCAGCGAGGTCGATCGCCAGATCGCAGCGGTGCGAAGCGTGCTTGCCGAACTGGGCGTGGAAGACACCGACACCCTGCTGGTGCTCAACAAATGCGATGCCGTGGCCGATCCGCTCACGCTCGAGCAGCTCGAGCACCGCTACCCCCATGCGGTCACCATCTCCGCCCGCTCCGGCGAAGGCGTGGAGCGGCTGCGAGCGGCCGCCAGTGAAGCACTCGCCAGACGCTTTCATGATGTCGACATCGAGCTCTCGCCTGGCAACGGCCGGCTACTGGCCTGGCTTGATGCCCACGGCGAAGTGCTCTCACGTCGCTTCGACGACGAGCGGGTGACGGTGCACTGCCGCATCCCCGGGTCTCTGGTCGGCCGCATCAGCGCTGAGGAAGCCACGATCCGGCCGCACCGCGGCATCGAGACAGCCGCCAGCTCTCCGGACCTGGCGACGGGCTGACACGTCGCTGCTCGTTCGTCGCTGCTCGTTCGTCATTGGCCTCGCCGTCATGCGGGCCATTGTCGCCGGAAGCAGGCCGGGCTCAGCTCAGGGCTCGTCCGATTTCAAGCATCTCATCGGCATCAAGACGGGCCAAGTTCGACGCAAAAATCTGCCGCACCGCCTCGCGATGAATCTTCATCTTGATGCCCCCGACGCCGAGCGGGCCATAGCCCACCGCCGGAGGCTCCGCATGCGGCAGTTCCGCCGTCAGGGGCCGGCCGGCGTCGGTCGCCAGGATGCCTTCGATGCCCTCTGGCGGCACCGCATTGAGATCGACAAACACGCGAGCCTGGCGACAGGCACGCAGGCCCTCGCCGCTCAGCAGCCGTGCTCCCGCTGCGCCCGCCGCCACGATCACCCCGGCATTCGCCAAGAGCTCGAGCAGGTCGCCGTGCGGCGGTCCGCTCGCATCACCGGCAGCAGCAACAGCTCTCAAGCGAGCCCCTGCCACGGTCGCCCCCACGGAGGCACAGACCGCTTCGGCACGCTCGACAGATCGGCTGGCAACACCCACCTGGCATCCTTCACGAGCCAGCAGCCGCACCACCCGCCGCCCCACCGAGCCGGTGCCGCCGAGCACCACCGCCGACGCCTGCGACAGATCGACATGCCGCCCGGCGACCACCACCGCGGCAGCGGCGGTGGTGTTGGCACCCGAGGGATCAAGCATGGTCCCGAGACGGACAGGACCGAAGAACGTTTCTTGAACCGTGCGAAAGATCGCCTCGGCCGCCTCCACGTCGGAGCCGCCAACGAAAACCGCGGTCGACGAGAGGTCTTTCCCGCCACGCGTAAACATCCCGCCGTGCACGAGCGGAACGGCCGAGGCTGGTGTCACTCCGCCGTGCCGCAGCAGCACGTCGACGCCTGCGTCAATCGCCACAATGGCGTCGAACGTGCTGGGCTGCGGATCGGCATCAAGCTGGATCAGCACACGGCTGGCCATCAGCTCAGAAGCCCTTGAAGGGATGCGCCGCGGTGTCTTTGGCAGCCACCATCTCTTCAGCAGTCGGCTTGCCGGTCATCGCGTTCTTGATGGCGGCAACCGTGGCCTCGTAGTTGTAGTCGTAGATCTTCTTGTCGTCTTCCGCGAGCCAGTGGATGAACACGCCGCAGACGATCACGAGGTTCTCAGCCTCAGCAGCGGGGATCACACCGTCGGCCACGCTGTCGGCAACAGCCTTGGCCACAGCGGCCTGGGCAGGGCCAAACATCTGCACAGCCTGCTTGGCACCCTTGATGGTCACCTTGGTGATCATGACCGTGGCCGGCTTGACCGCCACGTTTGGTGAGAGCACCGCCAGCAGGTTGGAGTGCCCCTCACTCTGACGAGCCAAGGCGTTGGCGAAGGCCACACCCACAGGACCGTCCTTGCTCCCGATCAACAGATCGATATGAGCGATTTCATTGCCATCGCCTGCAAGCGCCTCACCGATGAACATCGACATGCGTAACACTCCCTAAAAAAACAGTTCCACCGCCGCCTCGACAAGCCGTCGAAGACCCGGGGAGGATAGCAGGTCGCCCCACCCCTGAAAACCATGGCCCACATCAGCCCCGGCTCCACCCGCAATGCCCGCATCCCCTGCTCCAGCCCCGCAGCGACCGAGCATCCTCGTCGTGGGAGGTTCGGTCCGCTTTCTCGCCTCCAGCTGCCAGCGGGCGGGCTGGGATGTCCACGCCGCCGACCGTTTTGGCGACGCCGACCTGCTGGCAGTCGCGGCGAGCTATCGGTCCCTGCCTGCCGTCCTCGACGCCGCTGGCGACCCGTTTCCCGAGCTCGCAGGCATGCCGTTTCTGTTTACCGGAGGCCTGGAGAATGCCCCAGACTTCCTCGCACGGCTCGCCGCCTCAAGGCCTTCCGCTGGAGCCTCCCCCGCGGCCGTGCGGGCCGTTCGTGATCCCCAGCGGCTCGCCGCCGAGGCCGCACGGGTCGGCCTCCAGGTTCCCGAGAGCCATGCGGCGCCCTACGGCCTGCCGGTCGACGGCTCCTTTCTGGTCAAGCCTCGGGCGTCTGTTGGCGGGCAGGGCATCGCACGCTGGCATGGCGGAACCGCACCAGATCGCCCGTCACTCTGGCAGCGGGTTCACGAAGGCACGCCCCACGGGGTGAGCCTGGTGCTCGCCGACAACCAGCCACCGCAGCTGCTCGGTGTCTGCCGCAGCCTGCGGTGCCGTGCCGCCACCGCCGCTCCGGGCTGGGCCTACGCCGGGTCGGTCACCGTCGCACCGCCGCCGTGGGTCGACCGCATCCTTGCCCTGGCCGATCGGCTCGCCCGGCAGCACGGCCTCCGCGGCGTAGTGGGCATCGACTGCATCGACGACGCGACCGGCCGCGTGGTGGTGCTTGAAGTCAACCCGCGGCCGACCGCATCGATGGAACTTCACGAGCGGACACAGGGGCTCAGCATCGCGACCGCCCACCTCACCGCCTGCGGGCTCCGGCCGCCAAACCTCAGCCCGCAGCTGAGGCCACCGATGGCGTCGGCATCGAGCAAAGCGATTCTCTACGCCAGCGAGGCCCTGGCGATCACGCCGGAGGTTTGCTCGCTGTTTGATGCGTTGGCAACGGCGTGGTCGCCTCGGCAGGACACCTTCGCAATCGCCGACCTCCCAGCCGCAGGTTCGCAGATCACAGCCGGCAGCCCGGTGGTGACCATCTTCGCCGATGGCCACGCCAGCGAGGCGGCTGAAGAGCTGCTCGAGCAGCGGCTCAGCCAACTCCGCACAGCCCTGCTTCAGCCGGCCATCCGACGCGGCATCGCCTCGGCTGCCGCCGGCGCGAGAAACTGCATCTGATAGGCGTCTTCGGTGCTGTCCTGATAAAAGTCTTTCAGCACCGAAACGGCCATAAACCCGGAGTCGCGAAAGAAGAGCTGCGCCGGCAGGTTTCGCTCGCGAACCTCAAGCAGGATGCGATCCCGTCGCTCAGGCGAGAGCTTGCCGATCAGCCGGTCGACCATCTGGCGGCCGATCCCCAGCCGCCGATGGCTCCGCCGCACGGCGAAGTTGAGCACATGCAGCCGTGATCGGTGGAGCTCATAGATCATGAAGGCCACCACCGACTCGGCCATTTCGGCCACC
>CALCGM010000382.1 GCA_937900985.1 uncultured Planctomycetaceae bacterium
GGTCTTCGGAACCGAGGGTTGGGGGTTCGAGTCCCTCCGGGCGTATTTCGGCTATTCGCCGCTGGTTTCGGCGTCTGCTGGCTGGGCGACGCTGCCGCTGATCGACCGGGTGAGCGTGCCGTCTTGATCGTGCAGCTCGATCCGGCCTCCGGCTGTGGGGAGGCTGTCGTCGGAGGCGACCTCGCGGCCGATGTGCACGAGCACCTCCCCCTCCTCGCCGACGACCACGATCTCTTCGCACGACAGCCGGATGCACTCCAGGTCGTCCACACGGGCCGCGAGAAACTCGCCGCTGGGCACCACGATCGCCCGCACCGCCAGGCCCAGCGAGAGAAAGAGCAGCGGGTAGACCGTCCAGCGTTCGCGACTGGTCATCAATGGGTGTCCTCGGCTGGTGGGCGGGGGATGGGGCGAGCGACCGCTCAGTCGCCGTGGAGCTGCCGGAGCCGGCCGGAGAGCCGCAGGATCAGCTGCACCCGCTCAAACTCCTCGAGCCAGTCGGCCACCACCGCCGCAATCGAGTCGTCGGCATGCACGAGGCCCGTCGGGCAGCTGGGCCCCAGCTGGGCGGCTGCCACGGCCCGGTAGGCGGCGAGCGTCTTGTCGCCGTAGAAGAGGATCGGGTGGTAGTCCTCACTCAAGAACTGCACGACCGGCACGCGGTTGCCGCCGCAGACCTTGAGCAGGGCCGCCACTTCCGGCCGCACGTCGCGGTCGAGGTAGCGGACCTCGATCTGCGGGCAGGCCGCAGCGAAGTGTTCGAAGATCGGGCACTGGTTGACGCAGTCGCCGCACCAGGCCCCCGCGAGCACCACCACGGGCATCCGCCGCGTGAACGAGCCGAGCAGCTCGGTCTGCTCCGCGGTGAGCGAAACCTTGCTGCGAAACGCGTTCCACCGCTCCCGCTGATCGGGCGTGGCGTGTTGCTCGAGAAAGGCGTCGTAGGGGAGGGCCTGCTCGAAGGCAGACTGCCAGAGTTCGGGCGACGGGGCGGCGATCATGGACGGTTCAGCGGGGGAGCTCACAGCGGCAGCCTCCAGGGCAGGTGGGTGGAACGGTTTTCGACGTGCGGAGGGAAAGGCAGGGTCGTGAGCACCGCGAACGAGACGGTGGTCGGGCCGCGTGCGTAAAAAAAGTTTTCAGATGGCTCAGCGGCCATCCCTCAACTTTCGGCTGCGAGCATACCGCGAAGGCCGCGGATTGCGGAACGAGGAAAGTTTGGCAAGAAGCAGGGCAAGCGCGGCAAGAAAAGAGCCGCTGCTGCTCGCGAAAACCTCACATGTTTTTGGGCTTCAAGCGGCCTTGACCCCCCATCCGGTGATCCCTACTTTCCGCCCAACGTTGATTGGCACACGTGTGTGACGCCAGCCAACGCACACCACCGCACACCGACCAATCGCTCCCGGAAACGGTTCAGGTTCTCCGCCCCCCTGGGACCTGGACCGTTCCGGGGGCCTTTTTTTTGCCCGCAGATCGCCACCAGCCGCGCTGGGGGCTACAACGCTGAAGGCGGCCTTCTCTGCCGCACGTCTTCCAGCCCTGCAGGCACAAGGCCCCAGTGATGTCCGGCACTCCCTCAGCCCCGTCGTCCTCCCGCGATGCCGAAAAGATCCTCCGCGGGATCATGCTGGCCCTTGTTGTCTGGGGCGTGGTGCAGGCCTTGGGCTCCTGGCTCGCCAACTACGACCCTCGGCGGCCGCTGCTCGTGCTCGCCTGCGTCGGCGGCTTCCTCGGCTTCTGGCTTACCGTCCTCGCTGCCCGCCGGCGTCGGCTGGAGTCGAAGTGAGCTCGCACTGAACGGGTCTTCGGGTGCCGACCGGTTTGAACGGGACGGGTCTTCGGGTGCCGGAGGCACCTCGGCTTCGCCGAGGCCGCTTTGCGGCCCGAGGACCCGTCCCGCTTGCAACGGCCCCCGCTTTGCGGCCCGAGGACCCGTCCCGCTTGCAGCGGCCTACCGCGTCAGGTTGGGCACGCCGATCGCGCGGCCATACACCACCAGCAGCTCATCAAGCGTGGCCCGATAGGTGGCCGCCAGGGCGTCTTCGGCGGAGCGGCCCTCCTTCACCATCTGCACAAACTGGGCAAACCGCTTGCGGTCGCGAGACACGAGAAACCGCACCAGGCTGGACGCCACGCCATACTGCAGCGGTGCGATGCGGCTGTCCCGCTCGTCGTCGAAGAAGTTTTCCCCCACGCGGCCGCCTGCCCGCATCGCCTCAAAGGCGGAAAACTCCTTGGCCCGCACCTGCCCCGAGCCGGGCACCACCTGGCTGCCAACCCACTCGGCGAGCCCCTCGTTGAGCCAGGAGGGCACCCGTGCCGGTGAGAGCCAGCGGTGGTTGAAGCCGTGGCTGGTCTCGTGCACGAGCATGTGGGCAAAGGCCGCCGGATCGTTGCCGCGGTAGCAGGCCATCACCACGCGGCCGTCGCTCCGCTGATGGCAGAGGCCGTGCACGCCCTGTGGCTGGGTCTGCATGAAGCGGCCTTCGAAGGCGAGGAAGTCGTCTTCCCGCGCGAAGGCAAGCACCAGGCATTTCCCCTTCCAGACCGGCTCGCCCTGCGGGATGCCGTAGAGCGTGCAGAGAAAGTCGTGCATCGAGTCGAGGCTGGCCACAAACGGGGCCACCTGCTCCGGCAGGATGTCGGTGGCCACGAGAAACTCATGCGTCTCGACGAGCTCAACCGCCGGAAACGAGCCCCGCACCTGCTGCACGAAGGCCTTCAGCGATTCCACCTCGGCGGCATGCTGCTCGCTCGTCAGCTCCGGCCAGGGCTCCACGCCATGGGCCCGCATCCGCTCCGCCGCATCCCGCAGCTCCTCCTCGTAGCGCTCGCGTTGCCGCCGTGCAAACGTCGTGGATCGCCCGCTGCCGCGAACTGGCGCCTCATAGAGCACCTCGCGGCCGGCCATGATCCGGGAGATGCCTCCCAGGCGAATGCTCTTCACGCCGGTGAGGCCCTCGGGCACGAGCCTGAGTGCGGTGATCTCACCGAGCCGCGTGCTCATGCCCTGAAGCGTCGGCCGCACGAAGCGAGCCCCTGTGCTCAGCTCCACCAGATCGAGCACCTGCCCGACGTAGGGCGCGAGCGTTGCTTCGAGCTCCTGAGAGGCTTTGATCGCCTCGCCGCTGCCGCTCTGCTGCGACGGCTCAGCGATCGCCTGCTGGCAGCACGCCGCCACCGCCGCCGCCAGCAGCAGCGAGCCGGCCGCGGCACCGACGCTCACGCCGAGGCGTCGCATCCAGTCTCCTCCGTGTGGGCACGCTTCTGCCGAATCGCGGTGCTTGAAATGTCCCTGCGAAACTCGCGGCTGGAGACGAAGTAGCACTTCTCCCGCAAGGCCTTGGGCATCTTCAGGCTGGCCGGCTCGACAAACTCCCCCTCTTTCTCGCGGCCAAACACGATCAGCCCCTCGACCCGTTCGCCAATCTTGCGAACCGCCTGGCGGGCCGATTCGGCTGAGCCGCCGTAGAAGGCCGGATCAAAGAGCCGCACGAAGGTGTCGGCCCCCATCACAAACGTCGCCTTGGGAAAAATCTCTGTCTTGGCCAGAAACGTGGCCGCCCGCGAGAGCCAGACCGCCCGGTCGGTGTCGAAGGAAGCCAGCCGGCCGGCGATCTCCATGTAGTCGAGGGCCGGCTTTTCGACGTTGGTGACGGAGATCTCATACTGCACCGCCCGCTCGGCAATCTCCTCAGCCACGCTCGCCATCTGGCAGTGGCCGTCGTGGAGCGGATCAAACGAGCCTGGGAAGATCAGCATGCCCGGCCGGGGCTCGGCGGTCTCATCGGTGGTCGCATGGCGGCGGGGCTCGGCGCGTTCGACGGCGAGCACGGCGGCAGAGCGACCGGCCAGCAGGTGCCGCCATGGCTCGGGGGCAACGAGCACGTCGTTGTCGGCCTGTTCGCCCGGCCGCAGGGGGAGGTCGTGATGCGGCACATCGGAGGCCCCCAAGGCCGCCGGCAGCATCGCCTCAAAGGCCCTGCCGTCGGCGAAGTCGCGGTTGCAGCTGGTGGCAATCGCGTCGCACAGCAGCCCGGCGGCAATCGCCTCCTCGTCGCCGCGGCTCCGCGCCCCTTTCTGGAGGGCAAGCGAGGCGGTGCCGGTGGAGGAGAGCGTCTGCACGGCCACATGCACACGGTGGCCGCCCCGCTTGGGCCGGTTGGTGGCGAGGCTTGCGGTGACCGCCGCTCCCACCGCCCGCTCAGCAGCGACGCCGCAGTCGACCGCCCGCTGCCAGGCCGCCACCGCCAGCCGCCGGGCGGCTTTCGGGGAGCAGTACTGCTCTTGGCCGCCGCCGAGCAGCTGATCGACCGCACCGCGCGAGTAGGGCACGAGCCCTTCCACGAGCACATCGCTCGCTCCCGGCGTGGCGGCCATGTGGCAGATCGCCTGGGAACCGCCCCCGGTTGCAGCCATCACCAGCTGAACGCGTTTGGCGGCCAGTGGCTCAAGCATGCCAGCCGGATTCAGAAACTCGTGGGCATCGTGCATCGATGTGGATTTACCTTCCTCCCGCATTCTACGCCGCTTC
>CALCGM010000383.1 GCA_937900985.1 uncultured Planctomycetaceae bacterium
TGGCCGACCTCGATCGCCGCGAAGACCTCGACGACCTCTTCCAGCTGATCGGCGTGCACTATCAGGACTCGCAGTCGCGATCCGCCGTTGCCGCCTTTGCCGGCCGCTTCCCCTGGCTGGTGGCCAACATTGCCGGCGGCCTGGTGGCGGCCTTCCTCTCGGGGCTCTTCCGCGAAGAGCTCGAGCGGGCGGTGGCCCTGGCGATGTTCATCCCGGTGGTTTTGGCCCTTGCTGAGAGCGTGAGCATCCAGTCGGTCAGCATCGCCCTGCAGCGGCTGCACGGGGGCCGGCCAACAGTCAGCGGACTGCTCCGCGACATCCGCAGGGAGTTGGCAACCGGCTTTCTGCTCGGCGGGGCAGCCGCCTCAGTGGTCACCATCGTGGCCTTGAGCTGGCTTGGGCAGGGGCCGGTGGTGCTCGCCCTGCTCGGCGGGATCACTGGCGGCGTGGCGGCTGCAGCCGTGATCGGCCTGGCGATTCCCAACGTGCTGCGGCTGCTCGCTCGCGAACCCCAGGTGGCCGCCGGCCCCATCTCTCTGGCCGCCACCGACATGGTGACCCTCACCGTCTACCTCTGCCTCGCCCGCTGGCTGCTGGGCTGACGGCTCATCAAGAACTCATCGTGGGCTCACCAGCGGCTCGTGTCTGACAGGTAGGAATGGAAGGACGATCGGTTCGCTTGCCGCACTGCTTCGTCCCTCCCTCACCACCGCCGCGTTACTCTCCCGCGAGACCCGTCATGGCATCTTCTCATTCCTTTCGGAATTCGTCCGGTCATGGTGTGACGCCCTGCAACTCCACCAAGGCTGGCTTTACCCTGGTCGAACTGCTCGTCGTCATCGCCATCATTGGCGTTCTTGTTGGTCTTCTGCTCCCGGCGGTGCAGTCCGCCCGCGAAGCCGCCCGCCGCATGTCGTGCTCCAACAACCAGAAGCAGATGGCCCTGGCTGCGCTGAACCACGAGAGCACGCATAAATCGCTTCCACCGAGCCTTTTCGTCGACATGGGCCTGCCCCCTGGTGGCGCAGGCACGCCGGGGGCTCCGTATCCGGCTGCCGTGCACTCCTGGGCCGTTTTTCTTCTTCCCTATCTGGAGGAAACCGCCCTCGCCGACGCCTACGACATGGACTTCCCCTGGTTCTCTTCGCCGAGCATCATCCCGGGCACTCCAAACAACTCGGCCGTTTTGCAGCAGTCCGTGGCCTCGTTCATCTGCCCGTCGGCACCGGGCGGAGCTGAGCGACGGAGCTCCGGCACCTTCTCCTTTGGGGCTCCGTTTCCCTTTCAGAATCACGCCGTCACTGACTACGCCACCTGCAGTTCGATCAACGACGGCTCGATCACCTTCTTTGGCTATCCCAACGGGCTGACGCAGTTCAATCTGTTTAGCGCGATGTCGCCAGATCTGCGAGGCCCCGGCATCACGCCGGTGCTCAACTACCCGAACCGCAAGCCCGGTGGGCTCAACATGCGGGATGGCACGACGCACACGATTCTGCTGTGCGAGTCGGCCGGCCGACCAGACTTCTATATCGACGGTCGGCTTGTGCAGGCAAATGCACGGTCCGACGGCGGCTGGGGGCATCACGAAAACGACTATGGGCTCGACGGCGCCATCGCCGGCACCGACACCTCCCCCGGCAACTGCGTGGTCAACTGCCACAACAACAATGAGACCTACGCGTTTCATCCGAGCGTCGCGATCCACAGTTTCGCTGATGGTTCCGTGCACACGATCTCCGAATCGATCTCACCCCAGGTCTACGCGGCGCTCATCACTGCCAATGGCTCGGGGAACACACCTGCAGAAACGTCTCCTTCGCTTGACTAGTCGTTCCCGGCGATGACACGTGCGTTGCGATTCCGCCTTGCTTGCCCTACGAAGAAATGCCCTCATGCGAAGCGATCTCCACCGGCCGGTTTCCAAACGTCCCGCGATGTCGTCCCACGCCTGGTCGCTGCTGGCCATCTGGGGCCTGGTGCTCATTTCCGTGATTGGCTGTGGCCCCAGCGGCCCGGTCAGGCATCCTGTCAGCGGCCGTGTCGCAACGCCCGACGGCCAGGGCTGCGACGGAGCACTCGTGGTGTTTCACCCGCGGGAGAGCGAACGGGTCAACGACAAGAAGCCATTTGCCACCTGTGGGCAGGACGGCAGTTTCTCCCTGACCACCGACGAACTCGGCGACGGCGCCCAGGCGGGTGACTACGGCGTCACCGTTGTCTGGATCCGTCAAGCAGAGACATCCCAAAAGATGTCGCTCTCCAGCGAGAACTCCGGAGGCCGTGACGCCCTTGGCGGACGCTACGGCAAACCGTCGTCGCCGCAGTTTGAGGCAACCGTCACCGCGGGGGGTGAGAACCAGTTTGAGTTTGTCGTCGAGCCAGGGGCCGCGTGACGATCGGCTGGCCCAATCGATTCTTGCTTCAGGACGGCGGCGTTCGAGAGTTTCTCGCGTGCGATGGCTTTGGAGCCGAAGCCTCCACGACCTGCAGCTTCCACGCTCGCCTTGACCCCCGCGAGGCTTCCCCGCGAGAATCGACGGGTGCTCGCCTG
>CALCGM010000384.1 GCA_937900985.1 uncultured Planctomycetaceae bacterium
GCCTCCGGTGAAGGCGCTCGTGCGGCAGCATTCCCGCGAGCCGCAGACGGTGACCATCGCCAAGAAGGCCGTCAGCGGAGCGGCTCAGGTGGAGCAGGTGTGCTACGAGGTGCGTCACCACCAGAAGCTCGCCGCTCTGTCTCGGCTGATCGAGTTTCATGACGTTCGCAGCGGGATCATCTTCTGCAACACACAGCGGATGGTGGAGGAGCTGGCAGACTCCCTGACGGCCCGGGGCTGCTCCACCGAGCCGCTCCACGGCGGCATGGCCCAGGCCCAGCGGACTCGCGTGATGGACAACTTCAAGAAAGCGGCCTTCCGCTTTCTCGTGGCAACCGACGTGGCCGGGCGGGGGATCGATGTCACCGACCTGGAGCTCGTTGTCAACTACGACCTGCCCTTCGATGCTGAAGACTACGTCCATCGCATCGGGCGAACCGGGCGAGCGGGCCGCGGTGGCAGGGCGGTGACGCTCGTCTCCGGCGGAGGCATCCATAAGCTGCGAGCGATTGAACGGTTTACGAAGACGACCATCCGCCGTGAGCAGATTCCCACTGCCGAAGCGGTGGCGGCACGCCGCGACGATGCCCTGCTTGCTCGCCTCCGCGAGACACTCGCAGCGGGCCCATTCCCGGCTAAGTTTCGGCTTGTGGAGCGGCTGGTGGCCGAGGGGCACCCGCCGGCGGAGGTCGCTGCGGCGATCCTGCACCACTTCGCCCCCGCACCGGCAGCCGACACGGTTGACGAGTTCAAAGAGCGGCCACGGGGCCGCGGCCACGGTCGTCCACCGCAGCGTCCGAGCCGCTTCGCGGGAGGGCATGGGGCCGGGCATCGCTCCGGCAGCCAGGGAGGCCCGGCCTTCGGCAAGCCGCGGAAGAAGGGCAAGGCCTACGATAAAAAGTCCCGCGGGACGCGATGACGGCGGCTCCCCTTTCGAGTAGCGTCTTTGGTACGCTCATCGCTCAGTGTGGCGTGGCAGCCAGCTGAGAATCGATCGCGAAGAGAGCGACTATGTCGTCACAGCCCGCCAGCCCATCGCCGTGGCAACCAACCAGCCGCACTGCCATCCTCGCGGTGGGCCTGGCGATCCTGGTTGCCCTGCTCGTCTGGCCGTCGTTTGTCGGCCGCCTCCAGTATGCCCGCACGCGGGCCGAACTGGCGGCCATCCGCGATGCGGCAGGCCAGGCCGAGCTCGCTTCGGTGGGCAAGCTTTTCACGACGCTCGTGCGGGTGGTGGGTCCTGCGGTGGTGCAGGTGGAGGCCACACGTCAGATCCGCACGCTCGCCGACGAGATCAATGCCCTCCGCGGCGTCGAGTCGTCGTCGGCCACGGATGAAACGCTTGCGTCCGGGGTGATTGTCGATCCGTCCGGGGTGATCGTGACCAACTACCACGTTGTGGCCCAGGCGGACGAGATCCGGGTCAATCTTGCTGACGGCAGGGAGCTCGCTGCCGAGCTCGTGGGCTCCGATGCTGCCAGCGACCTTGCCGTGCTGAGGATCGACGCAGACAACCTGGTCGCTGCCGAGTGGGGCGACAGCAGCAGTCTGGAAGTGGGGGAGATGGTCTGGGCGATCGGCAATCCGTTTGGCCTCGACCGCACCGTGACCTACGGCATCGTCAGCGGCACCGGCCGCCGTGGTGTGCTCGACAACCCTTTCCAGGAGTTCCTGCAGACCGACGCCTCCGTCAATCCGGGCAACTCGGGCGGCCCGCTCGTCGACGTGCATGGATCGATCGTCGGCATCACAACGGCCATCGTGGGCCGCGACTTTCGTGGCATTGGCTTTGCAATTCCCAGCGCAACCGCTCGCAAGGTCTGCGAGGAGATTCTTGCCAGCGGGCATGTTGAGCGAGGCTACATCGGGATCGCCCTCCGGGGGCTTCCCCAGGGCCTCGACATCCCAGCTGGTGCGGTGGTGCTCAAGGTTGAGCCAGGGTCGCCCGCGGCCCGCTCAGGGCTTGCCGAAGGCGACATCGTTGTGGGCTTCGACGGCCGGCTGATCGCAGAGCCGGCGGTGCTCGTGCTGCTGCTGACGCGAGCCCCTGTCGACACGGTTGTGCAGCTCGACGTGATCCGCGACGGCCGCCCGCTGACGATCCCGATCCGAATCGGCAGGCGGCCCATCGACAGCTAGCTGTCTGTGGAAAAAGCCATCCATGGCCTTTTCCCACGTGGACAACACCCGAAAACGCTGAGGGTTTTCGGGGTTGCCGATCGCCGCATCCTGCGGCGGCAGACTCTTTCCACAGTCTGCGAGCCGGCCCCGCTCAGCCGCTGCCGTCAGCGGTGGGTTCGTCGCGGTCTGGCGGGTCGGCTGGGGGCGGGCTCTCCAGCGGCGGCGGGTCGTCGAGAAACGACGTGAAGTTAAACGACTC
>CALCGM010000385.1 GCA_937900985.1 uncultured Planctomycetaceae bacterium
GGGGTGGTGCTGCCCGGCACGTGAGCCGCCGTCCCGCCGCAGCCAAGCGGCCCAGGGTGGTGGTACGCTCACGGTTTCGGAGATCAGAACAGGCTTGGGGAGGATGTGCTGTGCGGCACCGAGTGTTGGCGTCGGGATCGGTATTCGCTGCGGTGGTCAGCAGCATGCTGGCTGGGGCCCTTGGGCTCACCGGCTGCATAGGTGGTACAGAGCAGGAGGATCTCCAGCCCCGCGAGGACGCGGGAAAGCCCCGCGTGGCCCTCGTGATGAAGTCGCTGGCCAATGAGTTTTTCGCCACGATGGCGGCGGCGGCAGAGGCCCATCAGGCTGGTCACACCGACGATTACGAGCTGATCGTCAACGGCATCAAGGACGAACGCGACCTTGCCCGGCAGGTGGCAATCGTTGAGGAAATGGTGGCTGCCGGTGTTGATGCGATCGTCATCGCGCCAGCCGACTCGAAGGCGCTCGTGCCGGCCCTGCGACGGGCGAAGGAGCAGGGCGTGGTGGTGGTCAACATCGACAACCGGCTCGACGCGGCCGTGCTGGCCGACGAGGAGGTGACGATTCCCTTTGTCGGGCCTGACAACCGGGCCGCCGCTCGGGCCGTCGCCGAACTGCTGGCATCGCGGCTCGAGGCAGGCGATGCGGTGGCAATCCTCGAGGGCATCCGCACATCGTTCAACGCGGCCCAGCGGAAGCGTGGCTTTGAAGACGCCCTCCAGGCTGCGGAACTGAAACTGGTCGACAGCCAGTCGGCCCAGTGGGAGATGAGCCAGGCCAACACAATGGCCGCAGCGATGCTCAGCGAACATCCCGAGATCACAGCGATCCTGGCGGCCAACGACAGCATGGCGCTGGGGGCGTTGGCGGCCGTCAAGGCAGCCGGCCGCGGCGGTGAGGTCGCGGTCGTTGGCTTTGACAACATCAGTGCGATTCAGGCGGCGATTGTCGAGGGCGATGTGCTGGCAACGGCCGATCAGCACGGCGATCAGCTGGCGGTGTATGGCATCGAGGCCGCCTTGGGGATGCTGGCCGATCCGGCCGCTGACGTGGTCGATCGTGAAACCCCGGTTGATCTCGTGACCGCGGAGACGCTCGCCACACCGTGACGCTGCCCCTGCTTTCCACGGAAGCCCTCCAGAAACAGTACGGCCCGGTGCCCGTGCTGCGAGGTGTCGATTTTGAGGTGCACCAGGGGGAGATCCACGCCGTGCTGGGCGCCAATGGCGCAGGCAAAAGCACGCTGTCGAAGATCATCGCTGGGCTGCTGCCCGCCAGCGGCGGATGCATGCGTCTTGGCGGCGAGACCTACGCTCCGGCGAGCAAACGGGCTGCGGAGGCTGTTGGTGTGGAGATCGTGCATCAGGAGCTCAACCTGATCCCCACGCTCTCGGTGGCAGAAAACCTGATGCTGGCACGGCTGCCCGCCTGGGGTGGGATTCTCCGTCGAGGTCAGCTGCGAGCGCGGGCTCAGCGGCTGCTCGACCGCTTCGGCTTGGGGGCGGTGGATGCCCAGAGGCCGGTTGCCTCGCTGGGCGTGGGGCAGCGGCAGCTCCTGGAAATCGCGGCAGCGCTTGGCCGGGAGTGTCGGCTCCTGCTGCTCGATGAGCCCACCGCAGCTCTGGGAACCCATGAGGTAACGCAGCTCTTCGGCTGGCTTCGGCGGCTGCGGGGCGAGGGAGTGGGCATCGTCTACATCAGCCATCGGCTTGACGAGGTGGCCGAGATCGCCGACCGCACGAGCGTGATGCGGGATGGCACGCTGGTGGGCTGCTGGCAAGCGAAGGCGCTCTCCGCCGCAGCGGCAGTGGAAGCCATGACCGGCGAGGCCTCGTCGCCGGCGTGCTCGCCGTTTCGCTCGCGGACACGGAATGAGGTCGGCCTTAAGGTTTGTGATCTCACCACGGGCTTCGTGCAGGGCGTTTCGTTGACCGTGAGAAAGGGGGAGCGGCTGGGGATCACCGGGCTCGTCGGCTCTGGCCGCAGCGAACTCCTGCGGGGGATCTTCGGGGCCGACCGGCCAGCATCGGGAACGGTGCAGACGTGGGCGATGCACGAGCCGCGGGCCTTCCGCTCGCCGGCGGAGGCGGTGGCGCGTGGCATCGCGATGGTGACCGAAGACCGGCAGGTGGATGGTCTGCTGCTTTCGCAGAGCGTGTGTGCGAATGCCTCGCTCGCATGCCTCGGCAGCCGGTTTGCCAGGCTGGGAATCGTGGGCCAGGCCGCAGAAGAGGAGGCCGTCCGCAAGCAGCTTGATGAACTCGCCACACGGCGAGCGTCCTTGCAGCAGATGGCGAGCACGCTCAGCGGCGGGAACCAGCAGAAGGTGCTGGTCGCCCGCTGGCTTCTGCGGGATGCCGAGGTGCTGCTCTTCGACGAGCCCACGCGGGGAATCGACGTGGCGGCCCGACGGCGGATCTATCGCCTGCTGGAATCGCTCGCTGAGGCGGGCAAAACGATCATCCTCGCGTCGAGCGACTGGGAGGAGCTCGAGGAGACGTGTGACCGGGTGCTGGTGCTGGCCCGGGGCAGGCTCGTTGGCAGCTTCGACCGCGGAAGCTGGAGCAAGCGGGCGATCACCGAGGCCTGTTTCGCGACGGACCCTGCGGGCGGCGCTGCCGCTGCAGCCCTCACCGAGAGCCCACACAACCTGCAAAAACGCATTGAGGAGCATCGATGAACCGGATCTTCGCAAGGCATGTGCTGGTGCAGTATGGCGGGCTGGTGGGTGTGCTCTGCCTGCTAGTCCTCTTTTTCTCAGTGGCCAGCCGCAACTTTCTGCAGCCAGCGACCTTCGTCACGATCGCCAATCAGATCCCAGACCTGACGTTCCTGGCTGTTGGGATGACGTTTGTGCTCGTCGCCGGCGGCATCGATCTCTCCGTGGGCTCGCTGCTGGCTCTCAGCTCCGGCCTTCTCGGCGTGCTGATGACGCAGGCGGGCTGGCCGCTCCCGGCGGCGCTCGCGGTGGCGGTGGTCGTGGCCGCGTGCTGCGGCCTGGTGAGTGGCCTGGTGGCCGTGCTCGGCCGCATCCCCTCGTTTATCGTCACGCTCGGCATGCTTGAGATTGCCCGCGGAGCGACAAAGCTGCTGACCGGCTCGCAGTCGATCTACATCGGCAAGTCGATCAGCTGGTTTGGTGAGCCGCTGGTGGGGCTGGCGGTATCGCCCGCCTTTCTCGTGGCGTGTGGCGTGGTGATCGCTGGGCAGTTTCTGCTCTGGGGCACGGTGTTTGGCAGGTATCTCGTGGCGATCGGCACGAACGCCGAGGCGGTGCGGATGGCGGGCATCCGAACCTGGCCGCCGTCGGTGGCGGTGTTTGGGCTCAGCGGGCTGCTGTGTGGTCTGGCGGGCTGGTCGATGACGGCCCGCCTGTCCACAGCGGATCCCAACGCCGGCGTGGGCATCGAGCTGGCCGCGATTGCCGCCTGCGTGATTGGCGGCACGAGCCTGCTGGGAGGCAAGGGAAGCGTGATCAGCTCCTTTCTGGGTGTGCTGATCATTCAGGTGCTGCAGACGGGCCTCGCCCAGCTTGGCGTGTCTGACGCCAACAAGCAGATCGTGACCGGTGTCGTGATCATCGTGGCCGTGCTGCTCGACGCGTTTCGCCGTCAACGAGCGTAGGCCTGATGGCCGTGCGGCAGCTCGGCTGGCCTCGGCAGCCGGGCATCGGCCACAATCAATCCGCACATCGACCACTTTTTCTGAGAGGAAAACTCCATGAAGTCTTGCGTGCCTCTGCTGCTGGTGCTGCTCGCACTTGCCGGCATTCCCTCCGTCAGCGGTGCTGATGCGCAGCCAGCAGACTCCGCGGAGAATCCGTTGCGGAAAACGATCGAGCTCGGCCGCCTTCTCGTTGAGCAGACCGCCACGCATCCGCTGACGCGGTCGTACGTGGGAGCCTCACTCAACTGCACCTCGTGCCACCTCGACAACGGCACACACCCCACCGCCGCGACGTTCTTGGAGGTGGCCACCGCCTACCCGGCCTGGGCGGCCCGCGAAGAGACCGTTGTGACGCTGGAAGACCGCGTTCTCAACTGCTTCATGCGGAGCTGCAACGGCACGCGGCCACCGCAGGGGAGCCTGCCCGCTGTGGCGATCACGACCTACATCACGTCGCTCTCCGAAGGGCTGCCGATGCAGATGAATGAGAAAAGCCCGCATGGGCCCAGGCGGGTGAAGGCCCTGGCAATAGATCCGGCCGAGGCGGACGTGGCCAGCGGCAAGACGCTCTACACAGCCCGCTGCGGCAGCTGCCACGGCGAGGATGGCGACGGCACCGGCGACGGACCGCCTGTCTGGGGGCCGCGGTCGTTCAATATGGGCGCCGGCCTTTCGCATGTCGAGCACCTGGCAGCCTGGCTGAAGGTGGCGATGCCGCTGCATGAGGCCGATCTCACCGACGCTGAGTCGCTCGACATCGCGGCCTATGTCAACAGCCACGACCGGCCCGCATTTGACATCGAGGAGCACCTGCCGGCGGCTGAAGGTCTGGGGGTCTACAACGGGAAACGTGGCAACGAGAAGTCAGCCGGGCAGGACGACCACACCGCGGCGGAGTGACGCGAACTCCAAGACGATCTCGCTGAAGACGACCGCGACCGCTGCGGCTCATCCGCCCAGCAGCCGCAGTTCGGCGAAGAAGCCACGCATGCGGCTGACGATCTGCGGACTTTCGAGTTCGGTCGTGTTCATCATCAGGTGGGCGAAGTTGTCGGCGAGAATCTCTTCCGGATGGATGATGTAGCCGGTGTTGCGGCCCACCTGCTCAAAGAAGCCTCGGAGCTCCGTCACCGGCACCAGGAGGAGCTGCCCTCGCAGCAGCAACGGCTCGGTGGCTCCCACGGCTGTGTCTTCTTCGACAGCCAGAAAGCGAAGCCGCAGGTACTCAAAAAACTCCCCGCCTCTGGCCGGGTCATACCGCTCGCTGTCTGAGACGAGGACGGGAACCACGGTCCTGCGGGTGCCGTCGATCACCACGTCGATGCAGTGGTCGTTGACCGGAGCGTCGGGGTTGGTGATCTGACGCTGGCGGAGGGCAGCCGGGAGCGGCGGCTCGCCGCAGCGGCGGAAGCCGATCGCCGCGTAGAGACCGTCGCGGACAGATGGATCGGCCCGCGACATCACGTGAAAGAGCTCGTGGCAGATCAGCCGCTTGAGGTCGGCCGGCTCTCGGCGGAGGTGCGACTCGGTGAGTACGATCGCGTTGGCCCGCGTGTAGGCGGCGCCGCCCTCCTCGCGGCCGGTGGTCTTGATCATCACCAGCTGCACAGGAAGCGGGAGCCGCAAGGCATCGAGCGAATCGTTGAGCTCGTTCATGACCGCCAGCAGTTTTTCCCGCTCGGAGGCATTCCACGGCAGCAGCTGTTGGCCCACAAAGGCGAGATAGGCCTCCTCGGACACAGGCTCGGCGGTTTTCAGTCTGGCCGATCGGTCGAAGGGGCTCAGCCGCTCCACGTAGTCGTCTCTGCGGCAGAGAATCGCCCGGCCTCGCTCTGGGGTGGCGAAGAGAATCGTCGTGCCCTCAGTCAGCTTTTCAACGCCGCTGGCCGACGGGCACGGCAGGCTCAGCCAGATGAATGCCACGAAAAGGTGGGTGGCCAGACGGTGCATGCCCAAGAGACTCCCTGCAGGGGGGTGCGGAAACGTGTACGGGGTTCAAAGCCCCAACCGTAGCGAGTGGGCCGAGACCGCGTCGAGGTCACGACGCGGAGCGGTGCCTCTTGGCAGTCGGCAACGTCAGCGGGCACAATGCGAAAATCTGGCGGCGGACAGCACGAGCGGCGGTCCCTCCGTCTCTCGCAGGCCTGCTGGCCTGTCTCCACCTCGATTCACCCCGACCCTGTTAGGCAGCTGGAATGAGTGACGCAAGCGTCAGTGGTGTCGTCCACCTGATCGAAGAGACGAAAACGTATGGCCAGAACGGCTTCCGCAAGCGGCTGGTCGTGCTCGAGCAGAAGAAGGGGGCGACCTTCACCAACTACGTTCCGCTTGAGTTCATCAAGGATGCCTGCGACAGCGTTGACGAACTGAATGTTGGCGACGAGGTGGAGGTGGCCTACCGACTCAGCGGACGCCGCTGGCAGCGCGACGCCTCGAGTGAGGTCAAGTATTTTCTCAGTGCCGAGGCGATGTCGTTTCGCGTGCTCTCCGGAGGCGGCGGCGGCGGGCCAGCCGACGATGGCTTTGACCCCAACGACGCGTTTGCCGAGGCGGGCGACGACGACGTGCCGTTTTAGCCATCGCGGCGGCGGCAGTCGTGGCGACCGTGGAGGTAGGGGCGGAGTCGCAAGGACGCGAGACGCTCGGCTTCACGAGCTCCGCGTGATCGCAGGCAGCGACTGCAGGGAGCGGGCCATCATTCCGCAGCGGCTTCGTCTTTTTCGAGCACTGGAGCCAGGCCCTCCAGCTGCTTGCGGATGGCGGCGAGCTCGTCGGAAAGTTTCTTGTTGTCGTCCTTGAGCTCGCCAAGTTCTTTCCGAAGGGCCACCACCTCCGCTGGAGCATCGAGGGCCTGCTTCTCGTTGAGGGTGCTGACGGCGGCCTTGGCTGCCGCGGCGACGCGAGGATTCGGGGCGGCCTGAAGCCCCTCAATCGCTGCCAGGGCCCGACGATCGCCCAGCGCCCCCAGGCCTTGGAGCGCCGCGGTTGCGACACCGCTCCGCGGGTCGTTGAGCCATCGCATGAGCAGTTCTCGCACGGCCGTCGTGTCATCGGCCGCCTGCGCGAGTCCACCCACGCTCCGCAGCCCCTGGGCGAGCCCCCGCGTCGCCATGCCGTCGCCGCGGTCATGCAGCAGCTCCACCAGGGCTGGCACCAGGGCGGGATCCTGACGACTCTCGATCGCCGCCATCGCTGCGATCAGCAGCTCATCGCGAAAACTGGTCGCACGCAGCTGCTCGCGGAGCGTCTGCTCGGCTGCATCATCACCAAACCGGGCCAGCGCCCGCGTGGCCACGGCGATGATCTCGGGATTGCGTTCCTCGGCGAGCACCTCGTTGACGACGCGACGTGCCGTGGGGTGGTAGCGCTTGGCCACCTGCTCCACGACCGCCTTGCGCACGCGGGCATCGGTTTGGCCTCTCCAGGCACCTGCGAGCAGCTCGAAGCTTTCGTCAGAGCCGTGCGCTGCCAGGGATTCCGCTGCAGCAAGTCGCACACCGAAGAAGGGGTCGCTCGTCAACGCGGCATGCAGCAGCTCTGCAGCGGCTTTCGTCTTTCGGTCCGCCAACGCCTTGGCGGCCAGCAGGCGGCCGATCATGTCGTCGCTGCGAGCGATCTGGGCTTTGAGCATCGCGTCGGACTTCTTGAAGGCGACCTTCGCCAAGAGGCTGGAGTCCGGGTCAAACCGAACAACCTCCGGCTCGCTCGGCAGCGCGACATAGAAGTCTTCCGACTGCTTGCTGACCGTGATGGCGTGATCAACGATTTCGTCGCCCACGACAAACCTCACCACGGCAGGAAACTCAAACACCCGTGCGCCATTGTCCGTCTTGTGGGTCTGCGCGATCGACACCTTGGCCAGGCCCGTCTTTGCCTGCCAGGCGTAGTCGATTTTCAGTTCTGGGGCACCCGGGCTGTAGACCCACTGATCGAAAAAACGGTCGAACGGCCGGCCGCAGTGCTCCTCGATCACCTGTCGCAGGTCGTCGGAGACCACGCTCGTGTAGGCGTGCTTCTCCAGGTAGGCCTTGATGCAGCGGCGGTAGAGGTCGTCACCCAGCTGGCAGCGGAGCATGTGCAGCACCCAGCCGCCCTTGGGGTAGGAGCGGAAGTCAAACTGCTGCATGGGGTTGGTGTATTCGTTGAAGACGATCGGCCGCTTGTCGTCGTTGCGGGGAAGCACCCGGTCGTGGGCATCCTTGTAGAGCTCATAGAGCATCGCATCACGGCCCTGGGAATGCCCCTCGTAGAGATGGGTGTAGTAGGTGGCGAAGCCTTCGTTGAGCCAGAGGTGGCTCCAGTCTTTGCAGGTGACGAGGTCGCCAAACCACTGATGGGCCATCTCATGGGCATCGAGCCTGCGGGTGGTGTGCAGATTCTCGGTGGCCGTGGAAAAAATGGTGTTGTGGGTGAGAGTGCTGAGCGTGGTGTTTTCCATGCCCCCTGCTGAGAAGTCGAGGATGGTCACCTGGTCGTATTTCGGCCACGGAAAGGGGACGCCGATCTCCTCCTCGAAGAAGGCCATGATGGCCGGCGTGTCGACAAACGAGTTGGCCGCATGCTCCGCCACCGACGGCTGCGTGTAAAAACCCAGCGGCACATCGCGGTGCTGCTTCTCGAGCTTGGCGAAGTGACCTGCCACCAGACAGATCAGGTAGCTGACATGGGGCTGTTTCTGCAGCCAGTGAACCGCCTTCATGCCGTCGGCTTCCGCGGTTTCGCCGATCAGCTGCCCGTTGCTGAGCACCGTCATCTCAGCGGGCACGTGGCAGATGATCTCGGTGCTTGAGCGTTCGTTGGGATAGTCGAAGCAGGGAAACCAGTGCCGCGCCTCGTGGGCCTCGCCCTGCGTCCAGAGGTGGGTGTCGCCCTCGGGGTAGCCCATGTCGGCGGTGCGGAAATAGAGCCCTTGCTCGGGCTCGGCCGCGTAGTCGATCTCCAGGGTCAAGCTCGTGCCGGGCGCGACCGGCTCGGCAAACACCACCTGAAGGTCGCTCGCCGACGCCGCAAAGCTGCGAACACGCTGCGACGGGCAGCGCACGTCGCTGATGGCGAGGTTGACCGCGTCGAGCCGCAGCACCTCAAGCGGCGTTGCCAGCACCGTGGCGGTGATCGAGGCGGTGCCGGAGACGGTCTTTTCGGAAAAGCTCGGGGTCACATCGAGCCTGATGTGCGTCACGTCGACCTGACGGTCGGGCGCATACTGATACGTGCCATCGAGTTCCATGCCGGGGGGCAGCAGCTGGCGATGCTCCTGCTCGCAGTATCGGCAGATGATTTCGCTGGCAACAACAGCCACTCCGGGGCCTGTGGTCGAGAGAGCGGTGAGAGCGGCGAGCATCATCACGATCGGTCGTCGGCACATCGGGCAACTCCTGAAGCGGTCTGGGGCATGGCACGCGTCGCGTCGGTGGGCTGCCGCAGCGAATGCTAAGAGCGTACTCAACCAGCCCTGCCTGTTCATCTCATCCCCAAAGGGGGTGATCAGGGCTGCTGTGGAAAAGATGGGGTTGCCTCAGGGCGACCGTCTGCATCGACTCACCGCTGGACGAGACACGCCGCCGAGGAGAGACCATGACGTTCCGAGCAGCCGCCCGAGCCGTGATTCAGGCCCTCTTCGGCCGCTGGAAGATGCTGTTTTTGACAGACATGCTGGTGAAGGCCGTGGCGTTTGTGCTGCTGGCACCCCTGGCGGCCGGCCTGCTGCAGCTGTCGCTGTGGGCGGCAGGCAGCGGCACACTCGCAGATGCCGACATCCTGGCGTTCGTGCTCAGGCCGCTTGGCTGGCTGGTGCTCGTGGGGGCGGGGGCGGTGTCGCTCGGCATTGTGGCGGTTGAGCAGGCGACGCTGCTGGTGGTCCTGATGGCTCCCGAGCCCTCGTCGCTCAGCCTTGGCACGGCATTTGGACTGGCGGCAGCTCGCAGCCGACAGATTCTCGGACTCACCGTCTGGCTCGTTGGCCTTGCGTCTGTGGTGATCGCACCCTTTGCCGGCGTGGCTGCGGTGATCGCACTGTGGCTGCTGGGAGACTACGACATCAACTACTATCTCGCCGAGCAGCCGCCAGCCTTCCAGGCTGCCTTGGCGTGCGGGGCCGTCTTGGCAGCAGGTCTGACGCTTGTGCTGGCCTGGCTCGCCTCCGGCTGGATCCTCTCGCTGCCGCTGGTGCTCTTTGAAGGGCTCGCACCGCGGGAGGCGCTGGCCGAGAGCCGGAGGCGGACAGCCGGAAGTCGGCGGGTGGTGGTCATGCTGCTGCTCGCGTGGGGCCTCGCGAGTGTGGTCATCAGTTTTTTGACAACGTCCGCCGTGGTGCTGGGGGCGCGGCAGCTGGTGCCGCTGGCGACGGGAACACTTCCGCGGCTCGTGTTTGCCATCGGTGGCACGCTCGCGGTGTGGTTTGCTGCCAGCCTGGTGGTCAACCTGCTGACAACGGTCAGTTTTTCTGCGGTGCTTTCCGAAGCCTACCGCCGGCTCGCTGCTGTCGGGCATGTGGAGGCTGCGCCGCTGCCTGCGGGCAGACTCTCGGCTGCGGCGGGACGGCTGCGGCTCAACCGGAGACGCGTTGCGGCGGTGCTGTGCGTGGGCTGTGCGTTCGTGGCCACACTCGGCGGGCTCGCGGCCCGTCAGGTGCGGTTTGATGACGACGTGGTGGTGATCGGGCACCGCGGGGCCGGGAAGTTCGCGCCGGAAAACACACTGGCGTCGGTGGAGCGGGCGATCGCCGACGGCGCCGACTGGGTGGAGGTGGACGTGCAGGAGACGACCGATGGCGAGGTGGTCGTGGTGCACGACAGCGACTTTATGAAGCTCGCCGGCGTTCCCCTGAAGGTCTGGGAGGCGACCATCGCCGAGGTGGAGGCGGTGGATGTGGGGAGCCGGTTTGATCCCGCGTTTGCTGGCGAGCGGGTGCCGACGCTGGCGGCGGTGCTCGAGGCCTGTCGCGGGAGGGCGGGCGTCACCATCGAGCTCAAGGACTACGGCCATGGCCAGATGCTTGAGGAGCGGGTGGCCGGCATCGTCGAAGCCTGCGGAATGGAACGCGACGTGGTGGTGATGTCGCTCAAGCCGACGGTGGTGAAACGCATGAAGAGCCTGCGGCCCGACTGGACCGTCGGCCTGCTGATGTCGGTGTCGGTGGGGGATGCGAGCACGCTGGAGGCCGATTTTTTGGCCGTGAATGCCCGGTTCGTCAGCCGAGGGTTTGTCCGTCGGGCCCATCGGGCTGGAAAACAGGTCTTCGTCTGGACCACCAATGACGCGGTGTCGATTTCGCGGATGATCGGCCGTGGCGTCGACGGTGTGATCACCGACGACCCAGATCTGGCCAGGCGGGTGATCGTTCAGCGGGCAGCCCTCAGCCCGGTGGAACGCGTCGTACTGGAGCTGGCGGAGCTGCTTGGCGTGGAGACCTCGATCGGCAGCCAGTAGGTGCTCGCTTCTGCTTGGAGTCGAACGCATGGTCGGCGTATGCTTTTCCGGAAGAGGGGCAGCGGGAGCAGCGTGGTTGGGCAGGGCAGAGGGAGAACGCATGCACACGTGGAGCGGCCAACGGCAGGCGGTGCAGAGCCGACGCGAACTCTTGGTGGCATCGGCCGCTGGATTTGCGGGCCTCCGCTTTGGCAGACCGCAGGCAGACGCATCTGGTGTGATCGGGCCTGGAGGCGGGAAAGCCAAGTCGGTGATCCTGTTCTTCCTCTGCGGTGGCGCCTCGCATCTCGACACCTGGGACATGAAGCCCGATGCGCCGGCTGAGTATCGCGGGCCGTTTGGCCCCATCGGCACGTCGGCTCCCGGGGTGCGGCTGTGTGAGCATCTGCCGCTGCTTGCCACGCAGGCGCACCACCTCGCCGTGGTCAACTCGGTTGGCGGCACGGTCAACACCAACGACCACCACGCCGGCTACTACTACAACCTCACCGGCCATGTGCCGGATGTGACCTTTCGCACGCTCGGCAACGACCGCACACCGCAGCCCGACGACTGGCCGTTCATGGGGTCGGTGGTGGGATCGCGGCGGCCGCAGGCTGGCCCGCTGCCCAACGCCATCTCGCTCCCGCACATGCCGAGCACGAAGCCCTACACCCGACCGGGGCAGTTTGCCGCGCGGATGGGCGTGGAGTTTGACCCGCTCTACCTGCATGGCTCGGTGGAGGAGCCGCTGCGGTTTCAGTCGCCGTCGCTCTCGCTCTCCGACGCGTTGACCAAAGACGACCTGCTCTCACGCCAGCGGCTGCTCGCCCAGCTCGACGCGGCTCGGCAGACCTTTGACGCATCGCCGGAGGTTGACATCTGGAAGCGGCAGCAGCAGCGAACGCTCGATCTGCTGCTGGCCTCGCAGACCACCGATGCCTTCGACCTTGGGCGGGAGCCGGCAGGCCTTCGCGAACGCTACGGCGAGACCGTCAATGGCATGAGCCTGCTGCTCGCCCGCCGGCTCGTCGAGGCAGGGATTCCGTTTGTCACCGTTTTCTGGAAGGAAAACGAGAAGATCAAAGACAAATGCAAGAGCGCCGGTGGCTGGGATACCCACGGCAACAACTTCAACTGTCTGAAAGACTATCTGTTGCCGGAGTTTGACCGCTGCTTCTCGGCCCTCGTCGAAGACCTGGCCGACCGTGGCCTGCTGGAGGAAACCCTCCTGCTGGTGACCAGCGAGATGGGCCGCAAGCCGAAGATCGGCGACCCCCGCAGCGGCGGTGAAGGCGGAGCAGGCCGCGACCACTGGACGCACTGCCTGAGCGTGTTGTTTGCCGGTGGTGGCATTCAGGGCGGGCAGACCTATGGCGCGAGCGACCGCTTCGGTGAGTATCCGGCCGATCAACCGCTGACGCCGGCCGACGTGACGAAGACGGTCTATTACGCCACGGGCACGCATGATCTCGAAGGCCGCGATGCCCAAGGCCGGCCCTACCAGCTGTTGGCGGAAGGCGAACCGATTTCGGCGCTCTTTTGAGCGGCTGCCCTGAGGGCGACCGGCTCGTTGGGCTGGGCCTGCCAGCGGGTGACCGAGGCGGCGTCGGCGGTATTCCAGAGCTGGATCGTGCCGTCGTGGCTGCCGGTGGCGATGCGGGAGCCGTCGGGGCTCACTGCGGTGCAGAGCAGCCAGTCGGCCGGAGCCTGAAACTCTTTCACGGCATTGTCGGCGAGGCTGATCCGCCGCAGGCGGCCGTCTGCCGCGGGCAGCCAGATGGCATCTGGCGACAAAGCGAGCCGAAACCCCGCACCACCGAGGCCGACGTCGGCAACCTTTTTGGCGTCGCCTACGTTCCAGCGGTGGAGCTGCTTGTCGTCGCCGGTGGAAAAGGCCTGCGAACCGTCGGCGAGCAGAGCCACGCCACGCACGGGCCCGGTGTGGCCCTGATAGCTCACCAGCAGCTCACCGCTGCTGGCGTCAAAGACCTTTGCCGACCCATCGCGGCTGGCCGAGGCGAGGCGACCGCCGTCGCCGCTAAAGCTGACCGCGGTCACCTGCTCGGCATGGCTCTGCGAGGCCAGCATCAGCTCGCCACTGGCCGCGTCGATCAGCCGCACGGTTTTGTCTGCACAGGCTGCCGCCACGGCCGCCCCATCAGGTCGATAGGCGAGGTCGAGCACCACGTCGTCCAGCCGCACCGGCACGAGCCTCACCTCGTCGGCGTTGCCGCCGGTGAGCGACACAAAGCGAACCTCCCCCTCTCGGCCCGGCTGTCCGCAGCCCACCGCAAGCGTCTGGCCATCAGGGCTCACCGCCAGGGCATACACCCGCTCGCCGACGTTGCCGATGCGGTGAGCGAGCGAGCCGTCGAGGTTCCAGACGAGCACCTCGTGGTAGCCCGAGGTGTAGAGCTGCGTGCCATCCGGCGAGAAGGCAACGGCCGTCACGGGCAGTGCCGCCGGATAGGCTGCCGGGGCTGCCGGGTGCTGGGGCGGCGGGATCACCTGCTGCAGCGGCATCGACGGATCTGGAGCGTCGAAACTCGCCCCGGCGGCCACCCACTGCGTCAGCACGGCGACCGCTGCATCGCCGAGCGCCGCAGTTTCCGCGGGCATCCGCTCAGACTCGTCGTGTGAGGTGATTCGCCGAATCAGTTCGGCCGGCTCGCCATCCTCGCCTACCAGGGGCAGCAGGCCGGAGTCGCCGGCTGTGCCAAGGCTCTCAAAGGTGTCGACCCGGTAGCCGCCCTCAGCCTTTCGCGGGTTGTGGCAGGCGAGACAGTGCTCAACGAGCAGAGGAGCGACGTCGCGGGAGAAGCTTGCTGAGGGCGGAGCGGGCTCATCCCCGAGAGCAGTCTGCATGCCGGGTGTCAGCAGGAGGCCGCAGAGCATGCCAAGGCAGGCCGTGGCCGCTTGCGACGTGGGGGCAGGGCCCCGTGGGTGCATGGCATCGAGCATGGTGTGGGCGTTCCCTGGTGTGGCAAAGCGGGCGGCGGCTTTAGTGCTGAAAGAGAAACTCATCGGTGTTGAGCAGGGCCCAGCAGACATCCTCGAGGCCCTCGGCGGGCGACTCGCGGGTTTCCACATGGGCCCTGGCGGCGGCCATCTCGGCATCGTCGGGAACGCGGCAGACCGCAGCGAGATACAGCTCCTCGATCAGCTCTTCGACGGAGCGACCTGCGGCGAGGCCACGGCGGAAGCGGTTGGCCTCGCTCCCTAGTTTCTGATGCATCAGCTCGCCGTTAAACATCGCGATCGCCATGCCCAGGTTGGAGTCACTCGTCCGCTCGCAGGCGCACACCGTGCTCCGCTGCGGCTGACCAAAGATTTCCAGAAACTCGACATCCGCCACATCGGGGGCAGGCAGCTGGGTGGCCTTCGTCTCGGCTGGCAGGCCCGCAAAGGTTTCCGGCACACCGGTCACCTGGCCAATCGCGTCAAGCAGCGGCTCGGCGGCGAGGAGCCGCGGCAGCTGATGGGAGAAGGCGCGCGTGTCGGCCGCGTTGCTCTCGGTGGTTGCCACGCTTGCCTGGTAGGTGCGGCTGCTGAGGATCAGCCGCAGCAGGGCCTTGCGATCGAAGCCGCTCTTGATGAAGGCATCGGTGAGGGCGTCGAGCAGCGGGCCGTTGGCGGGAGGATTGGAGTCGCGGAAGTCGTCGATGGGGTCGACGATGCCGCGGGCAAAGCAGCCGCTCCAGATGCGGTTGGCCTCGATCCGGGCAAAGAACGGATTCCCGGGATCGACGAGCCAGTCGACGAGTCGCTCTCGGCCATCGTCGCCCTCGGCCACCGTCAGGCTGCCTTCGCCCGGAAGCCACGGCTGCATCCGCTCGCCCGTCCGCGGCTGGGTCACGCCGCTGCCGGCAGCCGTGTAGATAAACATTTCGCCGGGCCGCTGGGTGGCCCGCCGCTGCACCGGCTCAAAGAACGCCGCCAGGCCGTAGTAGTTGTCTTGGGTCCACTTCTCGAAGGGATGGTTGTGGCATTTGGCACACTGCAGCCGTGCCCCGAGAAACACCTGCGACACGGTTTCGACGCAGTCGGTGGCGGTGGCGGCTGCCCGGTAGAAGTTGGCGGGGGGATTCGAGAGCGTGCTCCCCTCAGCCGCCAGGATCGCACGGGCAAACTCGTCGTAGGGCATGTTGCTGCGGAAGGCATCTTCGACCCAGCGGTGATACTTGTAGACACCATCATCGCCGACCGCCTTCTTCGTCATCCGCAGGATGTCGCCCCATTTGAGGGCCTGGTAGGTGGCGTATTCGTCGCGGCGGAGCAGGGTGTCGATCAGCGTCTGCCGCTTGTCGGGCGATGGGTCGGCGAGGAATGCTCGCGTCTCCTCGACGGTGGGCAGCAGGCCGATCACGTCGAGGTGCACCCGCCTGAGAAACTCCTCATCGGTGCACAGCGGCGAGGGCGTGTGCTGCAGCAGCTGCAGCTTCTCGTCCACGCGTTCGTCAAGGACGTTGTGGGGCGGCGGGGCAGTCCAGACGAAGGCTGGATCGGCATCGAGAAACGTCAGCGGCACCGACTCGATGTGTTCGAGGAATCTCGCCAGGATCACTGTTTCGCCGCGGCCTGCGGGCAGGACATGTCCATCGGGGGTGACGGTGGCCACCGACGCGTTGGAGCTTTCGTAGGCGACCAGCTGCGTCACGTCCCTCACCGAGCCGTCGGCAAAGCGGGCGAGCACAGCCAGCTGCTGGCTGCCGCCGGCGAGGGCCAGCACCCGTTTGCCGCCGGGGTGGATCTCGATGCCCACGCAACGGGCGGTGTCGGCGGGATCAGGCCGAGCCCCTTCGGCGATCCACCGCCGCAGCAGCCGGTAGGCGGTGTCGTCGTGGTGCAGCTGTTTGCCCCCGCCGTGGCTGACCTGCATCAGGGGCTTGGCCAGCAGCAGGCTGGCCTCGGGATCGAAGGTGTTGACGCGTCGGCCAAAGTCTTCGTGGATCAGCGTGAGCTGATCGAGGGCCGCATCAAAGCCTCGCAGCGAGAGCCGAAAAAGGCCCTTGCCGCTGGGCGACCCGTGGCAGGCTCCTGAGCTGCAGCCCTGCTTGGAGAGGGCAACGAGCACCTCGCTCTCGAAGGCGACCGGTCGGTCGAGGTGGCTGCCGCCAACGGCCACCGGCACCCGCTGCTGCAGGCTGCCGATCTCAACGATCAGCTCGGTCTGGCCGTCGCCCACAGGCACCACGGCCGTTCCTTGAAGCTCGGCAATGGAGGGGTCGGCCGAGCGGATGGCCACATCGTGCGTCCAGTCGCGGACGGCACCCGTCGCATCAAAGCCGCTGACGATCATCTGCCGCCGGTCCGTGCGGCTGGCGAGCTCGAGCTGCTGAGGAAACACCTCGATTCTGACCGGTGCAGGCACGAGTTTGGGCAGCGAAAGGCGGCCGCTGATCGTGAAGGCCTGCCCCTGAAACTGGCTCGATGCGGTGTAGGCGATGCTCAGGCCGCCTCCGCTGGCCGTTGCCGGCACACGGAGGGGCAGAACGACAGCCGCCTGATCCGCAGGCACTGTCAGCGGCTCTGGGATTGGCCAGCCTTCAGGCACCTCCGTCACGGTGAGGGTGACTGGCTGCGGGTCCGGGCCGCGGCGAACGATTTCGAGTGGCAGGGGGTGTGGTGTGCCGGCCACAAGCGGGCCTGTTGGCTGAGCCGAGATGGCGAGCGGATCGATCCAGCTGATCGGAAGCTCCACGCGACCAAGCCGGCCGCGGCCCGCCAGCTCGCCGTAGGCGACGACGGAGAGCGTCGCCGGCTCGCTCGCAGATTCTGATCGCGTCAGCGTGAGGCTGTAGGTGTCGGCCTCCGCCGTGGCAGCGAGCGACCAGCCGGGCGGCAGGTCAGGCCCGAGCAGGGTCACGCCTTCTTTGAAGGCCTCAGCACTGCGAGCGAGCGTGAGGCTGGCGGTGTGGCTCTGAACCGGCCGTGCGAACACAGCCTCGGCCGTGGGCGCGAGCGTGAAGAAGGCCTCGGCGGCGGCGGCTCCCCCAGCCGCGACCGTGGCATTGTGCCAGGCTTCCGGGAAGAGCACGCGTGGCTCGCGAGCCCGCTGCAGGGCGATGCTGCTGACGATCGATGGCGAGCCGTCGTCGCCCACCGCCTTCGCCGTCAGCCTGACGACGGCGTGGCCAGCTGGAGTCCAGCCCTCCGAGGCGGCGAGCACCAGGCGATGCTCTTTGGCCGCGGCGGGCACCACCGCGTTGAGCAGTCGCAGGCCTGGGATCGGCGGATCGATTGCGATCTGAACTGGCTGGTCATTCCCCTGACGCTCAATCGACAGGGGAATCGCTGCGGCGCCATCCGCTGCCAGGATCGGAAACACCTGCCGGGTGTTGGCATCGCCGGCGAGCGACACCTCCACGCTGCCGCCCCGTGTGATTTCGAGGTGGTAGCCAAAGCGGTGGCCGCCGCGGCTGAGAAGATCCCGGGCCTCCAGACGCACCTCACCATCGGCAGGCAGGGTGGCCTCAAGGGGCCATTCGTCGCTCTGCGTTGGGCTGGTTTCTGCGATCACGCTGCCATCAGCGGCCAGGAGCCTGAGGCTGATCAGCGCCTCGCTGCCGAGGCTGCGGGCTCGCGGACGCACGCGGATCTTCTCTCCGGCCGTGGCCACCAGGGGGTAGCTGTCTCGCTCACCAGCCGTCTGCAGCCGGCCGCTGATGCCGACAGGAATGGCCAGTGGCTCGTGGATCTCCTCTTCACGCTGCTGCGGCAGGTCGCTGACAAGCACCCGCGTGGCCGAGGAGGCGGATCCGTCGGCAAACCGCGCGGCAAGCGACAGATGAGGCTCGCGGTCCGCCAGCGGGATGGTTCGCGTGATGTCGGCGAGAGGCCGGTCGGTCTCGCCGTCGTTGCAGACGAAGGTCGTGGGCACGTCCCGCTGGAGGGCGAGGGGATGACACGAGAGCCGCACAGGAAAGTCGCCGATTCGAAGGTGGTAGCGACCGCCGGCGGCGTGCCGGCTCTCTCGGAGCTCAAGCAGATAGTCGCCCTCCTCGGCGAAGACATAGCTCAGCCGCGACTCTGGGCTGACGCCATCGTCGTCGGCCATGGCCAGCTGCCCGCCGTCGGCATCGCGGAGGACGAGCACCGGGTCCATGGCTGAGCCGAGCGATTGCGTGAGCACCTCAAAAGCGAGCCGCTCGCCGGCCTGGGCGTGAAAACGAAACCAGTCGGCCTGCGGCCCGTCGGACTGTCCATCGACGCAGCAGGGCTGGCTGAGCTGCTGCGGGGCCTCGCGGGCATGGTTGCTGCCGGTGTCGACCACGGCTGGCATGTCGTCGATGATCAGGGCCACCGGGTCGTGAGGACCGGCGGCAGTGAAGAGCCAGAGGCCAACGCTGCCGGCCGCGTCAGCGGGGAGCGTCACCTCAAGCGTTGCCCGCTCCGCCGCGACCTCCTGGACCGACACGCGACCGACGCTGACTGCCGCCCGAACACCCGAAGCAAGGTCGGTGCCGGTGATGGTGAGCGTGGTGGTTGCGGCAGCGGTGAGCGTCCGCGGAGAGATCTCGGCGATGGTCTGGGCATGGGCCCGCGCGGGTGGCAGTCCACAGAGCAGGCCCGCCAGCAGCCACAACGCTGCGCGATGAGCGGGGGGCACGCGGCGTTGGCCAGTGATGCGTGGTCGGTCGTGAAACATGGCAAGACTCTGGTGGAAGGCGAATGTCTTATGTCAGTCCGGCAATCGGCTGGCCGTGGTAGATCTGGTGTGGCCTGTTTTCGGCATCCCGCCAGACGGCCGTGGCCGGAATGCCGAGGGCGTCGTAGATCGTGGCCGCAAAGTTTTCGGGGGTGACCGGCTGGTCGCGAGGGTAGCCGCCTTGGTCGTCGGTGCTGCCGATCACCGTGCCTCCTCGCACGCCCCCGCCGGCAAACCAGACCGACTGTGCCGCACCCCAGTGGTCGCGGCCCGGCTTGTCGTAGTGCTTTTCCAGCAGAGTGATCTTGGGGGTGCGGCCAAACTCGCTGGCCATCACCACGAGAGTCTCGTCGAGTTCTCCGGTGGCCGCCAGATCGTCGAGCAAGGCAGACACTGCCCGGTCGGTTGGAGGAAGGAGGCTGTCTTTGAGGTGCGGAAAGGCGTTGCCGTGGGTGTCCCAGGTTTCATCGTTGCCGAGGTTGACCTGCACAAGCCGCACACCAGAGCGAACGAGCCGACGGGCCATCAGGAGCGACCATCCGAAGGCGTTGCGGCCGTAGTGGTCGAGCGTGCGGTCGTCGGCCTGCGTCACGTTGAGGGCTTGATGCACGGCGTCGTCGGTGAGCAGGTCGATCGCCGTCTGGCGATGACGGTCGAACTGCTGCGTTTCGGCAAACGCATCGAGCCTTCGTCGCTGCCGCTCGAGGGTGTCGAGCAAGGCCAGCCGGCCGTTGAGTTCGTTCAGCCCGAGCCCGTGAGGGACCGTCAGCTGCGGCGCCTGAAACACACGTTCGTCGGCCTCGCCTCGGTTTTGGTGGTCGAAGCTGAACGTCGGGTAGGCACCGTACGACTTCGCGGCAAACGGTGAGGCCTCGATCATCCAAGGGTCGAATGCGGGCCCCATCTCGCCGGCATGCTGGCCGGGGATGACGCGGCCGCTGTTGTGCACCAGCCGTTCTGGAAGCACCGCGGCGGGAGGCAGGTTGGTGGACGAGTGGAGGCCGAGTTCGGCGAGGGCCCGGCTGCCGATCGCAGCGATCGAAGGCGAGTCGCTCCTGGAGGGGGCGTTTGGCTGAAAGCCTACGGGGAGGGTGGATCGGCCAGTGAGCATGATGTGGTGGCCGGCAGAGTGCTCATTGGAACTGTGCGTGAGCGACCGGCACAGGGCCCACTGCTCGCTGCGGGCGGCCAGCAGGGGGAGGTGCTCGCAGATCTGCAGGCCAGGCGTCTGCGTTGCGATCGGGCGAAACTCGCCGCGGACGTCGTCGCTGGCCTCCGGCTTCATGTCGAAGCTCTCGTGCTGGGCGAGTCCGCCAGAGAGAAAGATGAAGATGCACTTCCTGGCTGAGCCCCCAGCCGCTGCCCCGTCGGGTTCGCGGGCGTGCGACGTGTGCAGCCCGGCGAGATGGTTGCTCCCCAGGCCGAGAAGGCCGATCGCCCCCACCTGCAGGGCCTCGCGGCGGGCCAGACGGGGATGCGGCCAGAAACCGTCTGGCACACGGCGGCCCTCTCGCGCTCGGCTCGTGCGTCCCATTTCCTGTGCTCCGCCCGTCACAACCCGTGAAATCCCAACGTCTTGCCTCGCTGCGACCCCGCTGTGGTGAGCGGAGCCGTTTGCCGGCGAGATGTGAGGAGTGCTAAACTCTGTCGACAGTTTGGAATCTCGCGGCCGTTCCTTCAACACACGAAACGCACATTCATCCGGAGAGACATTGACCATGGCAAACCTTCGAGCTGAGTGGGGCCGGCGGGGCTTCCTGACGGTGGGCGCCCTTGGCGGGCTCGGACTTTCGCTGGGCGACTACTTCCGTCTCAAGCAGGCGCAGGCAGACGAAGGGGCCGCGAAAGAAGGAGCGGCGAAGTCGGTGATCTACATCTACCTGCCGGGCGGCATGGCCCATCAGGAGACGTTCGATCCCAAGCCGTATGCCCCCGTCGAGTATCGCGGGCCGCTTGGCAGCATCGAGACCAACGTGCCTGGCGTTCGCGTGGGCCAGCATCTCCCCAACACCGCCCAGATCGCCGACAAGATCGCGATCTGCCGCTCGATGACCCATGGCGAAGCGGCCCACGAGCGGGGCACGCACAACATGTTCACCGGCTACAAGCCGAGCCCGGCCCTGCAGTATCCGAGCTTTGGCTCGGTGATCTCCCATGAGTTTGGGCCGAGGGAGAGCCTGCCGCCGTATGTCTGCATTCCGAACCAGCCCAACGAGTTTGCTGGGTCTGGCTATCTCTCCTCGGCCTACTCGGCGTTTAGCCTCGGTTCTGATCCAGCCCAGAACGGGTTTAAGGTTCGCGACCTCAACCTGCCCAACGGCATCGACGCCAATCGCTTCGACAAGCGGCGGGACATGCTCAACATCGTCAACGACCACTTCCGCAGCACCGAGGCGAGTGATTCGCTCGACGCCCTCGACACCTTCTACCAGCGGGCCTACAGCCTGATCAGTTCGCAGAAGGCCCAGGAAGCGTTTGACATCGACAAAGAGTCGAACGAGATGAAGGAGCGGTATGGCAAGAATCAGGCGGGAATGCGGATGCTGATGGCCCGTCGCCTTGTCGAAGCCGGCGTGCGGTTTGTCACGCTGACCTACGGCGGCTGGGACCACCACGACAACATCCAGGGCAACATGCAGCGGCAGCTGCCCGCCTTCGACCAGGGCTTTGCAGCGCTGATTCGCGACCTCGACGAGCGTGGCATGCTCGATTCGACGCTCGTCTGCGTGGGCACTGAGTTTGGCCGCACGCCCAAGATCAACGGCACCGCGGGCCGCGACCACTGGCCGAAGGTGTTTAGCGTGGTGATGGCCGGCGGTGGCATCAAACGCGGCATCGTGCATGGCTCGAGCAACGCCACCGCGAGCGAGCCGGAAGACGATCCGCTGACCATTGAAGACTGGGCCACCACGATTTACGACCGCCTCGGCATCAACGCTCGCAAGGAGCTGATGGCGCCGGGCGACCGGCCGATCGAGATTGTCGACGGCGGCAAGGTGCTCAACCAGCTGATCGTGTAAGCCCCCCAAGGTTCATACCAACTGTCCCCCCAACGGCCGTCACTGGCCATGCGCCGTGGATGAGGCATGGATGCCTGCTCATCATCCGCAACCACCAGGCTTGCCTGTGGACGGCGCAGACAACAGATCCAAAACCAGCCAACTCCAGGAGGTTCACCGTGTTGCATTCCGCCGGTGTCGACCGTCTCGCCAAGGTGGCGCTGTCCAGCGTCGTGCTCGCGATTGTCGCCGTGATAGCCGCGCCCGTTGAGGCGGCCTTTCCGCGGCTCTCGATCATTCTGCCGCGTGGCGTGCAGCGGGGAGGGGATCGCGAGCTGACCTTTCAAGGTGATCGGCTCGCCGATGTGGAGGAGATTTTCTTCCACAGCAACGATGGCTTTGAGGTGAAATCGCTGACGCCAGTGGATGACAAGTCGTTTCAGGCGGTGATCCATGTGCCGGAGACCTGTTCGCTCGGCGAGCACATCGTGCAGGTGCGGGCCAAGTCGGGAATCACCGAATATCGGTCGTTCTGGGTTGGGCTGCTGCCGGTTGTCGATGAGGTCGAGCCCAACGGCTTGCTGGAAGAGGCTCAGGCTGTCGAGTGGAACACGACCATCCATGGGGTGGCCGCGAGCGAGGATCTCGATATCTACGCTGTTGACGCCAAGCAGGGGGATCGGATCAGTGTGGAGATCGAAGGCCTGCGGCTAGGCAGCTATCGGTTTGATCCGCACATCTCGATTATCGACTCCAACAAGTTTCAGTTGGCCGCCGCCGACGACTCGCCGGCGGTGCTCCAAGATGGGGTTTTGAGCGTGCTGGCCCCTGAAGACGGCCGGTATTACGTGCAGGTGCGGGAGTCGTCGTATGGCGGCGACGGCAACTCGCGATACCGGCTGCACGTGGGCAACTTTCCTCGCCCCACCGCGGTCTACCCGGCCGGGGGCAAGGCTGGCGACAAGCTCACCGTGACCTTCTTGGGAGACGCTCGAGGCCCGTTTGAACGGGAAATCGAGGTGGCCACCGAGGGGCTCGGGTCTGATGGGGATGAGATGCAGCTCCTCGCCAGCGACGATCTGGGAGCCTGCCCTGCAACGCTGCCATTCCGCATTTCCCCGCTCGGCAACGTGCTTGAGGCCGAACCCAACAATGAGATCACCGCGGCAACCAGTGGCGACACCGCGATGGCGTTCAATGGCGTTATCGGAGAGGCGGGCGACGTCGACCACTTCCGCTTCGGAGCGACCAAAGGACAGCGACTGGAGGTGACCTGCCATGCCAGGCGGCTCCGCTCCGGTCTGGATTCCGTCGTGACGGTGCACAAGCTCGATGGCGGCCAGCTGGCCGGAAACGATGACGCGCGGGGACCAGACTCGTCATTCCGATTTGATGTGCCGGAAGACGGGGAGTACATCCTGCGAGTGAAGGATCATCTCGACCGCGGCAGCCCTGAGTTTGTCTATCGCGTGGAGATGCTTCCGCCGGAGCCATCGCTGCGGCTCTCGATTCCTCGCATCGACCGCTATTCACAGACGCGGCAGACGATCTTTGTGCCGCGGGGCAACCGCTACGCGGTGTTGATCAACGCCTCGCGTCGAAACTTCGGGGGCGACCTGAAGCTCGACGACAGCCAGCTGCCCGCCGGGATCACGATGACAGCCCCGGTCATGAAGGATGGACAAAGCCAGGTGCCCGTCGTGTTTGAGGCGGCAGCCGACGCCCCGCTTGGGGGCACGCTGCTCCGCTTCGAGGCCCGTCAGGTCACCGACGACGACCCCGAAGGCGCCAATGGGATTCGCGGCATCTTTGAAAACCGGGCCGACTTTGTCTTGGGGCAGCCCAACAACTCGGTGCATTATTCCGGCCGCGTCGACAAGCTGGCGGTCGCGGTGATTGAGGAAGTGCCGCTGCAGGTGGAGATAGTGCAGCCGAAAGCCCCGCTGCTCCAGCGTGGCACGCTCGACCTGAAAGTGCGGGTCACTCGCGGCGAGGGCTTTACCGGGCCAGTCACCATCGAGTTTCCCTTTCGGCCTGCCGGCGTCGGGGGCAATCCCTCGATCCGCATTGAGCCTGATCAGACCGAAGCGGTGTATCAGCTCAGTGCCAACGACAAGGCGGCCGTTGGCGTGTGGCCGGTGTATGCGATCGCGGCGGTCGACGTTGGCGGCACTGCCTGGGTAGCCTCGCCGATGGCCACGCTTGAGGTGGCCTCGGCGTTTACAAATGCGACGCTGGCTCGTGCCGCATGCGAGCAGGGCGAAAAGGCGCAGGTGGTGTGCACGCTTGAGCAGGCCAGGCCGTTTGAGGGCGAGGCCACGGCCCGCCTGCTCGGACTGCCACCGGAAACGACGGCGGCAGAGCTCACCTTCACCAAAGACACGACGGAGCTTGTGTTTGAGGTGACGACGACAGACAAGAGCCCTGCGGGCAACCACAAGTCGGTGTTTGTGGAGTTGGTCACGCCCGTGGAGGGGGAAACCTCAAAGATGTCCGGTGGCAGCACCGAGCTGCAGATCGCAGCCCCCGCTCCCGACGCACCCGCAGCGCCGGTGGCCCAGGCGGAGCCCGAAAAGCCCGCGGAGAAACCGCTTTCTCGGCTTGAGAAGCTCCGGCAGCAGGCTCGGGCGGCGGCGGCATCCAACTAACGACGTGCTGCACGGCGGCTCAGGTCGCAGGCAGCGGAGGGATTTCGTGTTCCATACTTTTGGTGAAGTTCAGAGAGGATCAGCGATGACCAGCCGAGCCGCAGGAAATCGACGCACCGCCGGGCGATCCGCGTCTGTCGTGGTGGCAGCCATTGCCATCGCCATGGTGGCGATCGCTCGTCCCGTGGAGGCTGGTGAAACGGTAGCGACCGTTCAGGCCTTCCCCCCGAGCGTGCATCTCTCCACGGCTCAAGACCGGCAGTCGATCGTGGTGCAGCTGGTTGAGGCCAACGGGATCACCCGCGATCTGACCAAAGATGCCGCCTTGACCTTGGCTGATCCCGCCGTTGCCCGCATTGAGGGTTCGACACTCGTTCCTCTCGCCGATGGCGACACGACGCTCCAGATCTCTGCCGGCGGCCAGACGCTGAGTGTTCCCGTGCATGTGGAGCGAGCAGCGGAAGACCCGCATCTGAGCTTCCGGCTCGACATCATGCCGATCTTCATGCGAAACGGCTGCAACTCCGGGGCCTGCCATGGCGCGGCCCGCGGCAAAGATGGCTTCCGGATGTCGCTGTTTGGCTTCGATCCTGCGGCCGACTACCAGCGGCTCACCCGGGAGATCAGTGGCCGACGGATCAATCTCGCCCTGCCAGACGACAGCCTGATCCTCACCAAGGGCACCAATGCCGTGCCCCATGGCGGTGGGCAAAAGATCAAGCCTGATGACGAGTATTACGCGACGATTCGTCGCTGGCTGGTGGAAGGGGCCAACGATGATCCGGCCCCCGCTGAGGTGCCCACGGTTGAAAAGGTCGAGGTCTATCCGCCCGAGATCGTGCTCGACGGCATGGGGTCGACCCAGCAGATGACAGTGCGGGCGATCTACTCCGACGGCAGCGACCGCGACATCACCTCGCAGGCCGTGTTTCTCAGCAATAACGACAACGCGGCGTCGATTGACGTCAACGGGCTGGTGACCGCCCAGAACCGAGGCGAAGCCTTCATCATGGCCCGCTTCGACACGCATACCGTCGGCATCCACTCGATCACGCTCCCTGCTGGGCTCGAGTTCAGCTGGGCCAACCCCGCTGCGGCCAACCTGGTCGATGAGCTGGTGCACCAGAAGCTCCGCAAACTGCGGATCAATCCGTCTGAGATCTGCAGCGACGAGGAGTTTCTGCGGCGGGTCAGCATCGATATCTGCGGTGTGCTGCCGACGAGCGATGAGTATCGATCGTTTCTGGCGAGCGAGGATCCCGACAAGCGGGCCCACCTGATCGACCAGCTCCTTGAGCGGAAGGAGTTTGTCGACATGTGGGTGATGAAGTGGTCGGAGCTGCTGATGATCCGCA
>CALCGM010000386.1 GCA_937900985.1 uncultured Planctomycetaceae bacterium
CGACCCTTGGCCGCGAAGATCCTGGCGACGGCATCGGCATCGGTCGCCACGGCAGCCAGGCCGTAGACCGTTTCGGTGGGGACGGCCACCAGCCCGCCGCCGGCGAGCGTTGCAGCAGCCCGCTGAACCGCAGCGGTGCTGGCGGGCGGCAAGGGGGAGCCCGCCTGCCAGGCAACGGGGAGAATCTCGGGCATGGGGGCCTCTCGCGAACAGTTGGTTTTATCGCCAGCGTTGCAACGACTGGTGATCGGCATCAAGATGCGGGCTCGACGGGAGCGGAGGAAGTCATTTTTTCGGTTTTCGCTGCTGCTGTCGTCGACGACTGTTCCGCCGCCCTTGCTGCTGTCACACGCCCATGCCCCCTGCCCTGCCGACGTCCTCTGAAGCTCCCCTGGCGAAGCCTCCCGAGCCGCCCGTCGTTGGTGTTGTGATGGGAAGCCGCTCCGACTGGGAGACCATGGAGCGAGCCGCCCACATCCTCGCCGAGTTTGGCGTGCCCCACGAGTGCCAGGTGGTTTCCGCCCACCGCACGCCCGACAAGCTCACCAGCTACGCCAAAACGGCGATCGAGCGAGGCCTGCGGGTGATCATTGCCGGTGCCGGTGGCGCAGCCCACCTCCCAGGCATGCTCGCGGCACAGACCATCCTGCCCGTGCTTGGCGTGCCCGTGCAGTCGAAAGTGCTCAATGGCGTCGACTCGCTGCTCTCCATCGTGCAGATGCCGGCGGGGGTTCCGGTGGCCACGCTGGCGATTGGCCGTGCCGGAGCGGCCAACGCCGGACTGCTGGCCGTCGCCATCCTGGCGGCTTCTGATCCAGGGCTGCGGGAGCAGCTGGAGACGTTTCGGCGGGAGCAGACCGAGCGTGTGATGGCTGACCGGGTGGGGGAACCGCTGCCGGGCACCGCCTCATGAGCCTGTCGGATGCTTCCAGCGCTGGGCCCCAGGGGCAGCCGCCGCGGGGCCTTGAGCGGCCCCTGCTGCCTGGTGCCATGCTCGGTGTGCTCGGCGGTGGGCAGCTTGGTGCGATGTTTGCGATGGCTGCCCGTCGCATGGGCTACCGGGTCACGGTCATCAGTGATGCGGCCGACGTGCCTGCGGCCAGACACGCCGATCGCGTCGAACTGGTCGACTACGGCAACCTCGAGCAGCTCGCGGCGGTCGCGGCCACGATCGATGCGGTCACGTTTGAGTTTGAGAACGTGCCGGCGGAGGCCGGCCGGGCCATGGCCGCAGTGACCAGGGTGCATCCCTCGCCCGACGTGCTCGCCACGACGCAGGACCGCGGCCGCGAGAAGGCATTTCTGAGCCGTCACGGGTTTGATGCCGCACCGCATCGGCTGATCACCTCGCACGAAGAACTCCTCGAGGCCGTGGAGGCCGTTGGCCTGCCGGCCGTGCTGAAGACGGCGAGCTTCGGCTACGACGGCCGTGGGCAGCTGCGGCTGTCGGACCGCTCGCAGCTGGATGCTGCCTGGGAGTCGCTCGGTGCCGGGCGGCTCGTGCTTGAGGCCTGGGTCGACTTCACCATGGAGCTTTCCGTGGTGGTGGCCCGCGGCGGCGATGCCACGGCGGCCGCCTTCACGCCATCGCACAACGCCCACGCCCGTCACATTCTCGATGTTGCCAGCTGCCCTGCTGCGATCTCGGAGGAGGTCGCTGCCCAGGCACAGGAGGTGGCCTGTCGGATTGCGGCAGCCCTCGACCTGGTCGGCGTGGCCTGCATCGAGTTTTTTCTCACCCGCGACAATCGGCTGCTGGTGAATGAGATCGCCCCAAGGCCCCACAACTCAGGCCATCTCACGATTGAGGCGGCGGCCACCAGCCAGTTCGAGCAGCAGGTGCGGGCGGTCTGCGGCCTGCCCCTGGGGGCGACGGATCCGATGTCGCCGGCCGCTATGGCGAACCTGCTGGGCGACCTCTGGAGCGACGGCGAGCCCGACTGGGCCGCGGCCCTGGCGGTGCCGGGCGTGCGGCTGCATCTCTACGGCAAGGCCTCCGCCCGTCCGGGCCGCAAAATGGGCCACCTCACCGCCTGCCGGCCAACCGTCGACGAGGCGATCGCAGCGGTGATCGAAGCGAGGCGGCGGGCCTGCCCGCAGCCGCTCACTGCGGAGTGAGGCTGCGGCCTTTCCAGCTGGCCTTGAGGCCTGCGGCCCGCCGCACGACGCCAAACCACTGGATGCCGAGAAACAGCAGGATCGCCAGCGGGTGGGCGAAACTGCTGAAAAAAGGCGATCGGAAGCGAACCGCCTCGATCATTCGCGTCACCAGGGAGAAGCCAACCGCCGTCAGAATGAACGCGATGGTGAGCGAGTGGAACGACCACCACGACCAGCCCACCGCCAGGCCAATCAGCAGCAGCACCGCCGGCAGCACCTGCCCGCCAAAGAGCAGGATCGTGGCGGGCACGACCGCGCGGGGCGTCGCCATCCCCTCGGTGGCGTTTTTGGAGAGCCCTTGCAGCACATCGACGCCACGGGTGTACATGCGGCACTCGGCGATGTCGCTGGCATCAAACAGGTCGGACGTGAGGCCCGCGTTGCGGTAGGCCCGCGGCAGCTTGATGCCATCGTGGAGCGACGCGCGAATGGCCGCATGCCCACCCGACTGGAGATACGCCTCGCGTCGCGTGAGAAACATCTGCCCACAGCCAGCGGCCAGCCCGGGGGAGAGGCTGCGGCGACTCATGCCCAAGGGGAGAAACCCTAGCAAGACATACTGAATCAGAGGCAGCAGCAGCCACTCCACCGGCGTGCCGGTGAGCTGCCGGGGAAACCCGCTGGCCAGCGCCACCCCCGACGTCTCGAGAAAGCCGACGGCTCGGCACAGCGCATCCGGTTTCAGGGTGACATCGGCGTCGAGAAAAACAAACGTGTCGTGCACGGCGGCTTCCGCCAGCTGGCTGCAGGCATGCTGCTTTCCGCACCAGCCCGCCGGCAGCGGACGGCCGGCGATCAGGCGGACTCGCGGATCCTCGTCGGCAAGACGGCCCACAATGGCGGCGGTGTCGTCCTGGCTGTCGTCATCAAGGATCACCAGTTCGAGGTCGACGCCTTCGCTTGCCAGGATGGCCCGGCAGGTTCGCTCGATCGCCCCCGCCTCGTCGCGGGCGGGAATCAGCACTGAGATCGGCTGGCGTGCGACAGAACCCCGGGGAGCCCGGCGAAACTTGGGCAGGTTGACCGCCGTCAGGATCGCCGGGACTGCCGAGAGCCCCAGGCCGATGACCGCCGAAAACTCGATGAGGGTTGGGGCTCCCACGGTTTAACGCTGCTCCGGGCTCGTGCCTGTGTGTGATGGATCGAATGCCTTGCCTCGCAGCCGAGCCGATGCCCAGCGGAGCGAGTCGTAGACGGTCCCGACACCCTCACGGCCCACGGCCAGCGTGCGGAATGCTGCGGGATCGCGGGCCATGGCGGCCTCGGCCAGCCGTTCCTGTGTGGCAGTGAGGGCGTCGGTGAGCTGCTCCTGCCATACATCGGTCGAACGCGCGGCGGCTGTTGAGAGGTCGATCGGTTCGCCAAACGCCACAAGGGCTTCGGGGAGCCGCTCGTTCCAAAACGGATACTCCATCGCCATCGGCACGAGCAGCCCTTCGCCCCTGGCGGCCAGATGGGCGACCCCCGGTCGAATCGGCACCGGCCGGACCCGCGGATCGACAAACGTGCCCGCCGCGGTGATCCAGAAGATCGTGTCGCTTCGTCGCTGGCTGGCCCGGGCATACTGCAGAAACTTCTTCGAGCCCTGCCAGGTGCCCGGCTCGATTCCGAGAAATCCGATCGATTCGAGGAAACGGTATTTCCCCAGGGCAGATGCGTCGATCGGGCCGTAGTTGAGCCGCTCTGGAGAGAGCTGCTCTGCCACGAGTAGAAACACCAAGGGATCCCACCAGCCGGGATGGTTGGTGTAGACCACCAGCGAGCGACCGTCGATCTCCGGCGAGGTGCCGTTCAGGAGCCGCAAGGCATGGAAATGGCGGCGGAAGAACCACCGCACGTAGGTCATGAACCAGCCGAACCGCGTTCGCGAAAACGGGGGGAGGCTCTGCGGGTCGTGCGTGCCTGAGGCGGCCATGGCGGTGTGACTGCCGCAGGAGAATCAGGAGGCCATCACCGGCGATGGCTGCGACGAGCGAGACCGCTCCACGAGTCCGTCCTTGTCGACACAGTCGGCCGCAATCCAGCCCGACATCATCACCATCGGCATGCCTGGTCCTGGATGGGCGGCGCCACCAGCCAGGTAGAGCCCCTCCACATCGGGCGAACGATTGGAGGGCTTGAAGGCACCCATGAAGCGGCCGTGGCTGGCCAGTCCGTAGATCGCGCCATTGAGCACGTGGTAGCGATCGTTGATGTCTTGCGGCGTGAGCGCCCGCTCCACCTCAATGCGGTCTTCGATGTCTTCCATGCCGGCGGTCGACCGCAGTTTCTCGATGATCGTGTTGCGGTAGGCCGGCAGCATCTTCGACCAGTCGTGGTGCGGCCGCAGGTAGGGCGTGTGAACGAGCACGTAGAGCGCTTCACCACCCTCAGGGGCCACCTCGGGCTCGGTCATCGCCGGGGCACACACGTAGGCCGTCGGATCGGGGGCCGGCTCTCCCTTGCGGTAGATCGACTCAAACTCCTCGTGTGGGTCGCGGGAGAACACAAAGTTGTGGTGCAGGAGCTGCTCGTAGCGACGCTTGAGGCCGAGGTAGAGCACCACGCCGGAGCAGGCAGGCTCGTAGCCACGGCGGCGAAGGAACTTCGCTGCCGTGGGCTGATCGAGCAGCTCACGGTGGGTTCGCACGCTGTCGGAGTTGCTGACCACCGCAGCCGCCGGGATGAACTCGCCGGATGCGGTTTCCACTCCGACCACCTTGCCCCGTTCCGTGCGAATCCGCTGCACGGGGCACTCCGTGCGAATCTCCACGCCGAGGTCGGTGGCGAGCGAGGCGAGGGCCTCGGGCACGGCCCTGGTGCCACCCATCGGATACCAAACGCCGTCTCGCGACTGCATGCTGGCGATGCCACAGAGCACTGCCGGGGAGTTTTCCGGATTGCTGCCGACATACTGCGTGAAGTGATCGAACATCTGCGCGGCCCGCTCTTCGGGCACGAATGCCCGCACCGTCCCCCCCACGCTGTGGCCCGGCCGCATGCCCATGATCTCTTTGAGCAGGCCGAGCGTGAGGCCCCGCTTGCTGTCGAACATGTCTTTCATGCCGCCGACGGGACGCCAGAAAAAGTAGTCGTCGGACAGCCGGTGCAGTCGCTTGGCAAGCTCCATGAACCGCTCGTAGCCGTCGCCCGCCTTGCGGCCAGGCGCCAGCGTGTCGAGATTCCGCCGCATTTCAGTGACGTCGGCGACGAGGTCGAGCGTTGTGCCATCGGTGAAGAAGCTGCGCCACTGTGGGTCGAGCGGAACGAGGTCGAGCTCTTCATGCAGGTCGCGACCCGCCTCAGCAAAGACCCGACGAAGCACCTCGGGGATCGTGAGGATGGTCGGCCCCATGTCGAACCGGTAGCCGCCCTCAGAGAGCACGGCCGCCTTGCCGCCGAGCCAGGGGTTTTTGTCGCAGAGCGTGACTGCGTAGCCGCGAGCCGCCAGCGTGCAGGTCGCCGCCAGGCCGGCCAGGCCGCCGCCAATCACCACAACCCGTGACTGCCCGTCGGCAGACCCCGCTTCGTTTGCCTTGGACGTTGCAATCATCCCGGTGGATTCCTCGTTGCGGCGGGCACCGCCTCTACCACGGCTGCCGCCGAAACCGCGGTATGTGTCTGTTCAGCGGCCAGGCCGCCGGTCATGCTTGCCGTCACGGGAGCCCGCGGGTTCGCCGTTTCCGTCGGCAACGCTGGCTCGCGCCTCACGTGACGGACAGCTCCTCCGGCGGCCACACCGAGATCATCGAGCATCAGCTGCGTCGTGATCTTTGCCGATGAGTAGATCACCGGCAGGCCGCTGCCCGGGTGCGTGCCGCCCCCAACCAGATAACAGCCCTCAAGATCCTCGAAGCGGTTGTGTGGCCGCATGTGGAGCATCTGCCCGAGGTCGTGCGAGAGGTTGAACGTCGCCCCACGGTAGATCTCGTAGTCATCCTGCCAGTCGTCTGGCGTGACCATCTTCTCGTAGCGGATGCGTTCGCGGACTCCCTGCAGGCCGAGTTTGTCGAGCTGGTCGAGGGTCCGTTCGCGAAATCCTGCGGCTTCCCGCCGCCAGTCGACATTTGGATGCCGGTGCGTGACGGGGACCAGCAGATAGAGCGTGCTCATCCCCTCCGGGGCGAGCGAAGGATCGGTGACGCAGGCATTCTGCACATACATCGACGGATCCTTGGTGAGCACATGCCGCTTCTCGATGTCGGCCAGGTTTTCGCGGTAGTTCTCTGAGAGATAGATCGTGTGGTGGGGTACGTCGTCGTAGCGGCCTTCGATGCCCAGGTAGAGCATGAACGTGGAGCATGAATACCGCTTCGACGCGATCGAGCGGTCGTTCCACCGTCGTCGCAGCTTGTCAGGCACGAGCCTCGTCATGCAGCGAGCGAAGTCGGCATTCATGACGGTGGCATCGGCGTCGTAGGAACCCTCTGGCGTGTCTGCCCCAATCACCCGCCGCCCGTCAAACCGCAGTTTGGTGACGGGCTCTTCGTAGTGAATCTCGACGCCCATCTCGC
>CALCGM010000387.1 GCA_937900985.1 uncultured Planctomycetaceae bacterium
TGAGTGGATTCCATGGAGACCATTTCCGCGGATACGATCGTGAGGAGCCGCTGGCTGAGTGGCTGTTGCCATCACTGGAGAGAGGTGCCATGAATCTCGCCGAATCTTGTCGTTTTTGTCGTCTACGCCTCGTTGTTCGGCTCCTGGCCGTGGGGTGCCTGCTCGGCGGTGTGCTCGTGCCCGCCCACGCCTCCGACACGCCCAACACGCTTTCGCCTGCCGAGACGCGGCTGGGCTGGCAGCTGCTCTTTGATGGGGAATCGCTGGAGAGCTTTCGCGGCTATCGGCGGGATGAGCCTGGCAGTGGCTGGGCGGTCGACGAGGGAGCGATCGTCCGCAAGGCGGGCGGGGCCGGTGATCTGATCACCCGCGAGGAGTTCGACAGCTTTGAGCTGCAGCTGGAGTATCGCATCTCGCCCGGCGGCAACAGCGGGCTGATGTTTCATGTGACCGAAGACAACGACACGCCCTGGCAGAGCGGCCCGGAGGTGCAGATCCTCGACAACGCCGCGGGCAAAGATCCGCAGAAGGCGGGCTGGCTCTACCAGCTCTATCAGCCTTCCAAGCCTCGCTGGGTTTCCGCGTTTGAGCGACGGGCTGGGCTCGTCAGTGGCGACACCTACGACGCCACGAGGCCAGCCGGCGAGTGGAACCACCTCTACCTGCGGGTCACGCCGCAGGCCGGCGAGGTCTGCCTCAACGGGGTGAAGTACTACAACTTCGTCGTTGGCTCCGACGACTGGAACCGGCGGGTTGGCGAGAGCAAGTTCGCCAAGTTTGCTGCCTTCGGCAAGGCTGGTCGGGGCCACATCGCCCTGCAGGATCATGGCGACGAGGTGGCCTTCCGCTCGATCAAGGTGCGGCCGCTTCCCGAGGGGGAGGCGACTCGCCCGGTTGATGCCACGATCGCGGTGACCACCGAGCCCGCCTTTCCCGACATCGAATGGGAGGGCTGGTCGCCCACCGGAGACGACGGCAAGCCTGCCCAGCCGATGCGTCCGCTGCTCGTCACGCATGCAGGCGATGGCAGCGGCCGCACCTTCGTGCTCGATCAGGCGGGAATGATCCATGTGATTGCCAAGGGCGAGACAGCGAAGGCGTCGCTCTTTCTCGACCTACGGCCGCAGACGGCCCCCTGGGGCAAGGCCAACGAAGAGGGGCTGCTCGGCCTCGCCTTTCATCCCAGCTTCAAGGAGAACGGCGAGTTTTTTCTCTGCTACTCGGTCAAGCCAGAGGAGGATCCATCGCTGCGGCGGGAGCACGTCTCGCGGTTCCGCGTGCGTGACGACGATCCGAACAAGGCTGATCCCGCCAGCGAAGAGGTGCTGATCACCTTTGAGCAGCCATTTGAAAACCACAACGGCGGCTCGATCACCTTCGGCACCGACGGCTTTCTCTACGTTGGCCTCGGCGACGGAGGCAGCGCCAACGATCCGCTCGGCAACGGTCAGAACCTCAAAACGCTCAACGGCTCGGTGCTTCGCATCGACGTTGACCACACGGACGAGGGGCTGGCCTACGCGATTCCTTCCGACAACCCGTTTGTCGACGTGGAAGGAGCGCGGCCCGAGATCTTCGCCTACGGCTTCCGCAACATCTGGCAGATCTCCTCCGATCCCACCACCGGCCACATCTGGGTCGGCGACGTGGGGCAGGATCTCTGGGAGGAGGTCAACATCGTGGAGCGAGGTGGCAACTACGGCTGGTCGATTCGTGAGGGCACGCAGCCCTTTAGCGGCGTGGTGTCGCACGCAGCCACGGTCGACCCAGTCTGGGTCTACGACCACCGCGAGGGGAAGTCGATCACCGGAGGCCATGTCTACCGCGGCACC